>JAKOGY010000130.1 GCA_028658405.1 Dolichospermum sp. ST_sed8
CTAATCCCAAATCCCCAAACGACCATTTTTCGTTGTGTGACAGTTTAGGGTGCGGAAGATGGGATATAAGATATTTACTCTGAGGACAAATTGCCAAAAGCTTAGTCATGGTAAGATTGGCTGATAACCTGCGTGGTGTAGCCATAATTTTATGACCGGGAATTTTAGATTTTAGATTTTAGATTAAAAAAATTTGGTAAAAGCCCCGTCATTCTCACAACGGAAAAATTGTCAATCCCAAATCTAAAATTTTCGAGCTTCTACACTTGTTTGGTGGAGTCAATCCAAAATCCAAAATACTCGCTGCGCTGCGTACGCTTCGCTAACGTAAATCCAAAATCGAGTGACTTAGGATTACAGTCTGACGGGATGACAATTTTAAAATTGGAATAAGGTAATCATAAATTAGCGCAACGGAGTCCAAAACAAAGGGTTGCACTTATAAAGCTTGATTCTTAAACCCAAGTAGCTACGGCTTCCCAACCTAAACCTCTCCGAATAATAACTGGTTCTTCATCTGTCAAATCTAATATGGTAGACACTTGATATGTAGGTTCTTCGGCGGTGTCAATAATGATATCTACCAATTTATCAAAATGGTCATATAAATCTACCCGTGACCACATTGGTTGTTGTCCATTCTCAACGATTTCCTCCTCTTCGTCATTTGCTCTGACATGAGCCGAAGTAGAAATAATCGGGTTTCCTAATGCTTCCATTAATGCCAAACAAACGTTATGATTTGGCACTCGAATTCCTGTGGTTTTGCGTTTGGGACTTTGCACTAGACGCGGTACTAGTTTGGTTGCAGGGAGCAAAAATGTGTAGGGTCCTGGTATTAACCGCTTCATTAGTCGGTAGGCTGTATCACTTACGAAGGCATAAGTCGCCACATTGGAGAGTGAGGGACATAAAAATGTCAGTGGTTTATCATTTGCTAACTGTTTGATTTGCCGCACTCTTTCCACCGCCGACTTGGCATTCAAATCACAACCAATTGCGTAGACTGTATCTGTAGGGTAGAGCATGATAGCGCCACCTAAGAGCGCTGACTTTACTTCCTCTATTCGGCGGCTTTGAGGATTGTCAGGATGAATTGTGAAAATTTTGGACATAATGAGGATTGGTAATGGGTAACGGGTAATGGGTAACGGGTAATGGGTAATGGGTAATGGGTAATGGGTAATGGGTAATGGGTAATGGGTAATGACCAATGACTAATGACTAATGACTAATGACCACTGACTAATGACTAATGACTAATGAAAAATAAATTTATGAATAAAATCGCTTATCTTCAATGTCCAACAGGAATTTCTGGTGATATGTGCCTGGGGGCGTTAGTTAGTCTCGGTGTGCCTGTCGAGTATTTGATAGAAAAGCTCAATGGCTTGGGAATTGAGCAGGAATACCAATTATGGGCGGAATTTGTTCAGCGTCAAAGCCAGCAAGGGACTAAGGTTCATGTGAATTTAGTGGATCATCACCATCATCATGATCATGAACATCATCACCACCACGAGCGTCATTTGCTAGACATAGAGGAGATGATTCTTCAAGGGAAGTTGCCAGTGCGGGCGGAAGTTTGGAGTTTAGCTGTATTCCGACGGTTGGCAGTAGCTGAGGGGGCTGTTCATGGCATCGCACCGGAAAAAGTTCATTTTCATGAGGTGGGTGCTGTAGATGCGATTGTGGATATTGTTGGTACTTGTTTAGGGTTGGATTGGTTGGGTATTGACAGCAATCAGGAAGGGTTGCCTTTGCTATACTGTTCTGCGTTTCCTACTGGAGGTGGAACTGTTCATGCTGCACATGGACGCATGGCAGTACCAGTACCGGCGGTGTTAAAGTTGTGGGAAATGCGGGGTTGTCCAGTTTATAGCAATGGTATTGATAGAGAATTGGTAACACCAACGGGGGCTGCAATCGCTACTACCTTAGTTCAAGACTTTGGTTCTCCACCACCAATGACTATCAAACAGGTAGGATTAGGAGCGGGTTCTCTAGATTTACCTATTCCTAATATACTACGGCTCTGGTACGGTGAAAATGAATCTTTACAGACTGATAATTCTGATTTAGGGGCATATTCCCCAAATTTAGAAACCATTACTGTTCTAGAAACGCAAATAGATGACTTAAATCCGCAAGTATTCGGTTATGTATTTGAGGCTTTATTTGCTGTTGGTGCGGTGGATGTTTTTACCCAACCTATAGGAATGAAAAAGTCTCGTCCGGGAATTTTATTAACTATTATTTGTCATCCCAATAAGGTAGCTAGTTGTGAAGCGGTGTTATTTCGAGAAACTAGCACTTTAGGGATTCGTCGCACTACTCAAGAACGGTCAATTTTACAACGGGAAATTCAAAAAGTCGAAACTATTTATGGGACAATATCTGTAAAAGTTGCCTGGACAGGAAAAGCTACGGAAAAGGTAATTACTAATGTGCAGCCAGAATATGAAGATTGTGCAGAATTAGCAAGACAAAATAATATTTCTTGGCGAGAAATTCATCGTTTGGCGTTAGAAAGTTGGCACAATTAACAAGATCCCCGACTTCTTGAAGAAGTCGGGGATCTGAATATTTCTGAATATTTCAATAAATCTAAAATGAAGAAAATTTTCCGGTGGTTGATTTTAGGTGGAACACTGTTTTTTTTGTTGAAGGCTTTGAAGGATAATTGGTTGGGGGTTAGTACTATTCGCATTAATGGAACTGGATGGTTAATGTTAATAACGGCTACGGGTGTAACTTTATTTGCTCATATTTGGGCGGGTTGGATTTGGACTTGGGTACTCAGGGAGTTAAATCAATCTGTATCTACTATTGAGTTTATTCAAGTTTATTTAAAAACGAATATTGCTAAATATTTACCTGGTAATGTTTGGCATTATTATGGGCGAGTTATGGCGGCTAAAAATGCTAATATTCCTACTAATATTGCTACTTTAAGTGTTTTGTTAGAACCACTGCTAATGTTAGCAGCAGCTTTAATTATTATTGTTTTATTTGGTAGTAAATTAGTTGTTAATAATCTGAAATTTAATTTAGTTATTTTACAATTTCTGACTTTAATAATTGTCTTAGGTATACTTCACCCTCGATTTTTAAACCCAGCTATTCAACTTTTAGATAAGTGGAAAAATAAGAAGTCTAATGGAGAAAATGAGTTAGTTAATAGTTTTATAATTAAACGCTATCCTGTGAAACCTTTATTGGGAGAAGTAGTTTTTTTAGGGTTGCGTGCTTCTGGATTTATTTTAACTATGTTGGCGTTAAATTCTTTAACTTGGCAGCAAATACCCTTATTAGTGGGGGCTTTTAGTTGTGCTTGGGTCTTGGGGTTGGTTGTTCCAGGAGCGCCCGGTGGTTTGGGTGTATTTGAAACTACGGCTATATTACTACTACAATATCATTTTCCGGCGGCTTTGGTAATTAGTGCGATCGCTCTTTATCGTCTGATTAGTATCTTAGCAGAAATTATCGGCGCGTCCTTAGCTTGGTTGTATGAAAGAATTAGTAAATAATCTTCATGAAGCTATTTGATAAATTGCAGGACGGTATTTAGGTTCAGGAATAGATTTACCGCTATATAAAACCTACTCAAATCTACCTATCTACTGACAGGCTGATTCTTGAGTGTCGTTTACTTCCTGTTTCATCCTAAAAGTGTCGGCACTAGTCAGTCCACAGGCTAACACTGTCTAACTGACAGCTTTTGATAGATTAATAGCTGCGTTTAAATCCCTATCACATTCAAATCCACAGCTATCACATTTAAACACTCTTTCACCTAATGAGAGAGTTTCTTTTTTTACACTACAATTAGAACAGGTTTTAGAACTAGGAAACCATCTATCAACTATTACTAATTTTGAACCGTACAGTTGACATTTGTACTCTAATTGTCTTCTAAATTCATAAAACCCCATATCAGAAATTGCCTTGGCTAATTTATGATTAGCTAACATCCCTGATACATTCAAATCCTCTATCACTATCACACCGTGGTTTTTGGCTAATAGTGTAGTTAATTTATGTAATGTATCTTTTCTAAGATTAGCTATCTTTCTATGTAACCTAGCAATCTGTATTTGAGCTTTTTTCCAATTACTTGAACCAATCAATTTATGTCTATTTAACCATTGTAATCTTCTTAATTTATATTCATACTTTTTATAAGATTTAGCACCTGCAATTACTTCACCTGTTGATAATGTTGCTAGGTTTTTTACTCCTAAATCTACACCAACGGCACTATCTAAACTTGATGTTTTTGATTCTATTTCTATCCGAAAGCTAATAAACCATCTATCGGCTTGACGGCTGATAGTGACTGATTTTGGTTGAACTTGAGGCAATCTTTCATAAGTCTTTAATATTCCTAGTTTTGGAACTTGGATTTTATTGTTACTTACTATTTTTACTGTTCCTTCTAAGGTAAAACTATCATGTTTTCCTTTCTTTTTAAATCTGGGGACTCCTGAGATTTTTTGAAAACATCTATCCCAAGATTTTCTTAAATTTCTTAATGCTTCTTGTGGTGCTGATTTGGAACATTCATAATACCATTGTTTTTCAGGTTTGACTAATGCTACTAACCATTTATGTAAATCTATTGCTGTAGGAAATTTGATTTTTTCTTGAGGATTATTTTGGTTGTGGTCTAATATTTGTTTAGTTAATGATAATCCCCAGTTCCAAGCATGACGAGCTACTCCACAGTGTTTAACTATGTTTACTCGTTGAGTTTGATTTAACTTTAACTCGGTTTTAAAGCCTAATAGCAATATTTTTCAACTCCTCTATTTTTAGGGATTATTCATTAAGTCAGGATACAAAACTAATAATAGCACAAGTACATGGCAACAGATTAAATGTATAAATTAATTAATAATGCCATGAATATGTATGTACTAATTCGTATGGTTTAATTGATGTTACAGATTAGCAAGTGAAATTACTCATATCTTGATCACAGGTGATAATATAATAAGATATGAGTAGATTTAGGTAGATATTTTGATTCAGTTACTAGCCCTCTAATTTTGCAGTTTCTAACCATGCTGCTTTTGCTTGCAAAACTTCAGATAATGCTTCTTCTTCAGTGTCACCAAATGCAGAACAGTATTTTAAATCAGGAATATCTGCTATATAACCCCCGTCTTCTTCACTATAGAAAATATTAATATGGTAGTTTTTCATCGTTTTTCCTATATCTGTGTCCTCTGTGCCTCTGTGGTTCGATAAATTACTATTAAACCGCAGACGCACAAAGTAAAAAAGATATTAATCCCCAGAGTTTATCAAATAATACTATTGCCAATTTTCCCAAATAGGTCTGAAACTCAATAAAATCGTGACGATATCAATAGGATTTTAGTATTTTGGCAATAGTATTGTCAAACCAACAGTTATATGAAATTAAGAAGACCTAGCACTATTGCCATTAATTATATATTCTTTATTATCAGCAATCATCCTTTTTATTTCTACAAAATCATTGTTAATAAAATCCTGCCAAATATTCTCTGCTTCTTTCATTATATTCTCAATATTACCATCTTTATAATTGATTTCTTGCAACTTTTTGTTCTCATAAATAATCTTCCTTTCTTTACCTAGATTCTTTTTCCATCGCTTAAAAATTGAATGCTTGTTGACTAATTGATCATTGTTAGCTAATTCAAATATCCTATCACGAATAAGGGGCTTATATGTATCCTCTTGACTTCCAATTTGAAGAATGATCTTAATAATATCATCACTTTTATTATGAGTATAGTTAAATTTAAAATAAATATAATATTTAGATAATTTAATTATTTCATCGGTTTCCGATGTTATAGAATTACCCCAGTCTATCGGACCAAAGTCTATACTTCTGTTGTTCGGTTTTTCATCCCAAAGCGTTGTAAATATTTCCTTATTGTCTTCTAATTCCTGTATAAAGTTACGAATCTTCGCAATTACAAGTAATTGTTTAAACTTATGTTTATCTAATTTTGCCAAATAAATTGCTTCTTCTGAAGTAAACATTCTGATTTTCTGCAACAACTCATCTTTAAACTCATGTTTATCTAATTCTGTCAAATCAATTGCTTCTTTTAAAGTAAACCTTCTGATTTTCTGCAACAACTCATCTTTAATATCAAAGCTCATAGTTTTTTTACCAAATTGAAAATATCATACTTACTCTATTTTAGTACAAATACACTTGTCAATATCGTAAGCAATCTTTATTTTTTGTAATTATATATACTAAAATACGGAGAAAATAGCAATGCCAGCGATCGCAGTGTAAGCTAATCAGCATTTAAGTTGTATAAGCTGGGCGGGCAAGATGCCCACCCCACAAGAGTTATGTTTAATTCGATTATGTAAATTAGATGTTTTTTAGTTTAATAAATGGGTAATACCCACCATCATTTGGATTTTATAGGTACTACCCAAAGACTAACTTTTAATCCCCAGTAATAGAAAGTTCACTCACCCAAACTCTGGGAGCAACTCCTCCAGGTGTTAACTCAACTTCCTTCTCCACATAAACAATTGATTTCAAAAGTTCCAAGAAATCACCAGCTACCGTTGCAGACTCAATACTGGTTTTCTCACCCTTATTAATTAACCAACCATCAAAAGGTAAAGAGAAAGAACCTTGTAAAGCCTTAACACCCGCATGAAGTGCTTGTAAATCATCAATTAGAATCACATTTTCCGCAGTTTCTAAACTCAATTCTTTCTCAGGTGTACCTGCTGCAAAAACATGATAAAAATTAGGGCTGACGCTGACTTTTGCCCCAATACTAGCATTACCTGTAGGTTGAGCATTTAACCGTTTAGCAGTTCCTGCACTATGCAGAAAGCTGGTTAAAATGCCTTTTTCTATTAACTTAATTTGTCGGGTTGGTGTCCCTTCACCGTCAAAACTTTCTGCACCAATATTAGCGGGGTGTAAAGCATCATCATAAACTGAAAGTAAAGGTGAAGCAAGTTCTTTACCGATATCATCAGTTTTCGATAAACTTTGATTATCCAGAATACTTTGAGCATTAAATAAATTTGAAAAAGCTCCTATCAAACTTAAAAAAGCTTCAGGAGAGAAAACTACTTGATATTTACCAGTTTTGATTTTTTTATAATGCAAATGACTGATAGTTTTCTCAGCGGTTTCCTTGATACAACCGGCAATATCTAACTCAGCGACACTTTCCTTAACTCGATAAGCGCCACCACTGCGGGGTTTCTTCCCTTCTTCTTCAGTTTTGCTGTACAAATAAACAGAAGCTAAAGAATGAGATTCAGTTCTGACAGCACCATCACTATTGAGATAAAATCTGTCAATATCTCTTTGTGCTAACCCATTATAAGGCACACTTGTAATAGCCGGATGAGTTGCTAATAATTCTTTTTCTGCTACTAATAGTTTTTCTATCAGTTCAGAAACAGGGGCTTGCAGGGCTTTTTCTTTGTGTGGATTAGAAATAGGAATAGTGGCTTCTGGACTAAAATCAGGAACGTTTTCTTTTACTCCAAAAAAACTCGCTTCATAAGCTGTTTTTAAAGCTAATTCTAATCCTTTGGCATCTACATCTGTGGTACTAGTAACACCCATTGTATTTTCTTCGTTCCAAACTCGAACTGTTACTCCAGAACGGTTGGAAGCTTTGACTTGTTTGGGTTCTCCTTGGTCAACTTGGACGCTGGTATCATCTACAGTTGAGCCGTAAATATCGAATTTTTTAATGCCGAGTTTGGCGGCATTTTCTTGGGCGTAGGTGGCGATTTCTTCAATTTTTGGCATAATCAATTCACAGTTCACAATTAATAATTTATGGTAGGTTGGGTTAAGCGACAGCGCAACCCAACAAAAGTATCTGTTATGTTGGGTTTCCTTCCGTCAACCCAACCTACGTCAACATCAAATCAGTCTTGTTAATCCAAAATCCACAATCTAAAATTTATCGGCCACCAACGGTAATGGAATCAACTTTGATATGAGGTTGTCCAACTGTGGTGTAAATGCTGCCGCTGACTGAGCCACAGAAGCCGGGGGCTAGTTCTAAATCTTGAGAACATAGGGAAATTTTATTCATGATTTCCTTGGCTTCACCGATTAAAGTAGCACCTTTTAATGGTTTGGTAATTTTGCCATTTTCTATTAAGTAAGCTTCGTCAACGCTGAAGTTAAATTGACCAGTTGCACCGACACTGCCACCACCCATTTTCTTACAGTAAATACCTTTATCAACGGAGGCAAATAGGTCTTCTGTTGTGTGTTCTCCACAATCAATATAGGTGTTTCGCATCCGACTTGCGGCTGCATAGGTGTAATTTTGACGGCGGCCACTGCCTGTTCTAGGGTGTCCGGTACGCACTGAACCGGTTCTGTCTGCTAGGAAGTTTTTGAGAATACCTTTTTCAATTAATAATGTTCTTTGGGCTGGCATTCCTTCATCATCCATATCAATTGTGCCAAAAGCATTATCAGCGCGGCCTTCATCCCAAGCTGTTAGGCTTTCATGGGCGATTTTTTCACCTTTTTTATCAGCAAATGGGGTGGTTTGGCGTTCAATTTGGGTGGTTTCTAAAAGATGTCCGCAAGCTTCATGGAAAATTACGCCGCCAAAATGATTGGCCATGATAATGGGGTAAGTTCCTGATTCTACGTAATCTGCGTAAAGCATTTTACCAGCAGATTCGGCGATTTGTTCGGAAGCTTTTTGATAATCCCAAGTTTTCAGGAAGTTAGGGTCACTGGTATTACCAGCTCGTTCACCAATGGAAGAGCGATTAGCCCCGTCAGCACAAAGCAGGTTAAATCCGACGGACTGGGTGAGGCGGATATCACGGGCAAATGTTCCGTCACTACCAGCAACTAATACTTCTTGCCAATCGCGGAAGTAGGAAGCGCGGCGGGATTGAATATGGGTAGCTTTTTTATTAAGTTGGGCTGTACCATCTAGGAGGACTTCTCCCATTTCGCGGATAGAACTGCACAAGGGTAGCCAACCATCTTTACCGCGTTTGCTGGCGTAGTCTCTGAGTAATTCTAGGTTGATTTCGGGAATGAAGGCGCTCGGACCGGGTAGTTGTAGTCCTAAGATGGAAAGAGCTTTTTCTAAGGCTGCTTTTAAACCGTTGAATGTGAGGTTGTTGGTGCTAACGTAGCAGTCAGCTTTGCCACGAAATACTCGCACTCCTGCACCAGTAGATAAACTGGGGGAAATACTGGTAATGGTGTCTTCTTCGGCTAAACAACTAATGTAGTTGCGATGTTCTAGGAAGTATTCCACAAAGTCTGCCCCGGCGGCGCGTCCTAGACCCAAAAGGGTTGCCAGTGGGGCTTCCCAAGTGTCGTCGAAGCGTTCTGTGGTGGATGAATATTGTAAACTGGGAAGTTGATTTGAGAGAAGTAGGGTGTTTGTAAGCATTAAAAGCCTCGTCTGCTGGCGTTATCTATAGATGTGACTGACAATATCCTGGTGTACTCAGTCTAACAAATCTATGAAAGCCGTTGTTGGCAGTTAGGCTGTAGGGTTTTCCGCCATATTGTCTTTCAAAATGGGATAAGTTGAGATTCTAATCAACATAATCATGTTATCTAATTTCGGTTTTATGTTAACGTTGGGTTGGAGTATTGCTATAAAACCATAGTTAATTCTCACTTTTTGCGACTTTATATTTAAAATAATTGCGTAGTTACTAGACTGACTAATATACTGGAGATATTTATGACTCTTAAACTCATATCCGCAAAAATTAAAAATTTTAAAAGCTTAGGAGATGTGGATTTAAATTTCAGAGATCTAACAATTTTGGTAGGAGCTAATGCTAGTGGTAAATCCAATTCTTTAGAAGCATTACGATTTCTCAGTAAACTTTTAAAAGAGCAAGAACTTCCTTCTCTAAACTATATGGATAGTATTTTAAGGGTGGGGGAAAAACAAATATTTTATGAGCTTACTATAGAAGATGATGAAAATAATAGAGCAGAATATAGTATTGCACTTAGTCTCAGTGAAGATAATTTCTTAATTAATAAAGAGTATCTTTTAGTTAATGGAATTGAAGTGATTAATATTATTAATGGTGAAGGAAGAGTCAAGGACGAAAATAACGAAAATTCCCAACCATACCAATCTTCTGAGGGTGATGGACTTGCATTAACAGATGCAGGTAAATATGGTCATAAACCTTTTACAAAAAAGTTGGCAAGCTATATAAGAGATTGGAAATTGTATGATGTAGATCCTGGTATCATCAGAACATTTAATAAAATTAATAAAATTAATAAAAGATCAAAGAGAAATACGATCCGTAAACCTGTAGCAGGAGATGAAATAATGCCTAGTCTTGATACTCATGCTATTGAAGCTGAAGAAGTTTTACAATACTGGGCTAGATATGATAAAAATAAGTTTGATGAAGTGAGTCAAGAACTGTATAACTGCCTGAACATTAAGTTACAGTTAGTTGAAGATGTAGAAGCACTTATTCAAGTTATTGAAGAAGATGGTAAAAAAATAGCTTTATCTAATATGTCAGATGGGACTCTGAGATTAATAGCTTATTTTATCATGCTTTATCAATCTGATGTTCCAACTCTCATTAGTATTGAAGAACCTGAGAGAAATTTTCATCCTGGTATTTTACAAGATATTGCTGATATGATCAAAAGGTTATCCAAGAGAACACAGGTAATTTTTACAACCCATAGTTCTCAATTATTGGATTGTTTTTCTCCTGAAGAAATATCATCTGACATTTGCCAATAATAAACAACGTGGACAAATAGATTTGATAGCAGAAGCTGAATCAGGTGGAAATGGTGCAAAGGAATGTTTAGTAAAGTTATCACGCGAAATCTTAATTAAGCATAATTCTAATCTCCAAGATAAACCCAAAAATTTGAAAGAACGGGAATATGAAGAAAGTCAATCATCTAAAATAGCAGCATATATTGAAATTAATAACCAAACTCTGAGAAAAAATAATTCATTGGTAGAGTTTGCGAAATGTTTGCAAAAATTAGTAAATGAGAATAAACAAGTATTTCTAGATGATATTAATTAGTGGTGATTTAGGTAAAAAATAAAATTTTTTAGCTCTAACTGAATTATCTAATTTCGGCTATTCTATCTTTTATTCAACTATCAACACCCTCATTCTTCTCAATAATTATCTTTGACAGAGGGTGGATAATTGCCGACTTGATTCTATTTCGGATAAAAATTGCAAAAATTCCTTAAATAATTGGCTTAAAACCAATTTTTCTTCAGCAGTTTGTTACTAACAATGACAACAAATATCAACAAACCAAACTGAATTTGCCAAGGTGCTAACACTAAACTCACAATAAAAATGACGGCTGTTAAAACACCTGCAATATTAGTGATTTCATCACCATCTCTTTGGAAGAGATAACCAGTCATTACACCTGTAACTAATGTCATTAAAAAAAATAAAGGCATCTTTGCTAATCTCTAAACTACGATCTACTATTTAATACTAGTAGATTAAAACTATCTTTGGGAGCGTTATTAACATTATACTTAAGTAAGGCAAAATGGCAACAACCTGATGGGAATCCTATTGTGTGGCTGTTTTCCAATGGTGCCATTATTTGCTAAATTAAATTAACACTATCTATTCGTGCTGAAATCAATTTAACACTTTCAATTTGAATATCCAATGTTGAACATTTCCCAACTCCTTGCTACTGAACTCAATCTTAGACCCAACCAGGTACAAAATGCCCTGGAACTGTTAGCAGAAGGGGCGACAATCCCCTTTATTGCCCGTTACCGCAAAGAACGGACTGATGAAATGGATGAGGTGCAATTGCGAGATTTACAAGATAGGCATAATTACTTAACGGAATTGGAAGACAGAAAGAAAGTGATTGTCAATGCGATCGCTCAACAAGATAAACTTACCCCAGAATTAAATACGAAAATAGTATCCTGTTTACAAAAAACCGAACTTGAGGATTTATATTTACCCTATCGTCCTAAACGTCGGACACGCGCTACCATTGCTAGGGAAAAAGGGCTAGAAGCACTGGCTATATTTATTAAATCCCTGAATGTGAAAAATGGGATTTCTGCATCATTAGAAGCAGAAGCAGCAAAATATATTTCGGAAACTTTGGGAGTAAAAAGCGTAGATGAAGCTTTAAAAGGTGCATCTGATATCTTAGCGGAAGAAGTAGCAGAAAAAGCAGAATCCCGCGCTTATATACGCGAATATCTTTTAGAAAATGGGCTGTTTATTTCTCGAATTAAAGACGAACATCCCGAAGGGACAACAAAATTTGAAATGTACCGCAATTATCAGATTAAAGTTAAAAATATTGCCCCTCATAATCTGTTGGCGTTATGTCGAGGAGAAGATGAAAAAATTCTCAGTTTTGAAGTTGCTTTTGATGAAGATATCGTCCTTAGTTATTTAGAATCTCAAGAAATAAAAACCAAAGTTCGCAATATTCAAGATTTTTATCAAGCAATGCTAAAAGATAGTTTTAACCGCTTGATGAAAACTTCCTTAATTAGCGAAGTAACTAACGAGAAAAAAACCTTTGCTGACATAGAATCAATCAAAACCTTTGAAACAAACTTGCGAGAATTGCTATTATCAGCACCAGCAGGAATGAAACCGACAATGGCTATAGATCCTGGTTTTAGAACTGGGTGTAAAGTCGCTATCCTAGATGAAACAGGGCAATTTTTAGAATATCAAGCCGTATTTCCCCACCAAGCCGCAGAACAACGCCAAAAAGCCGGACAAACTATTAAAAAATTACTGGAAAAATACCAAGTTCAATTAATCGCTATTGGTAACGGGACAGCTTCGCGGGAAACAGAAGAATTTGTAGCAGAAGTATTACCAAATATAGCCCATAAACCAGTTAAAGTCATGGTAAACGAATCTGGTGCATCTATATATTCTGCCAGCGACGTAGCTAGAGAAGAATTTCCTGAGTTAGATATTACCGTGCGGGGTGCAATTAGTATTGGCCGCAGATTACAAGATCCTTTAGCCGAATTAGTTAAAATCGATCCTAAATCAATTGGTGTCGGACAATATCAACATGACGTTGATCAAAAATTACTGAAAAAGAAATTAGATGAAACAGTGGAAAGTTGCGTTAACTATGTTGGTGTAGATTTAAATACGGCTTCCAAAGAACTGCTAACATTTGTTTCCGGAATTACCCCCACTATAGCCAATAATATTATTAGCTATCGCAACGAAAATGGTGCATTTAAAAATCGTCGGCAACTTTTAAAAGTAGCCAAATTAGGACCAAAAGCCTTTGAACAAGCAGCAGGTTTTTTAAGAATTCGTGGTGGTGAAAACCCTTTATATAATACCGCAGTTCATCCAGAAAGTTACTCCCTAGTGCAATCTATCGCTGCTGATTTAGGAGTATCCCTAAATCAAGTTACACAAATTGCGGAAAACCTCAAAAAAGCCAACCTGAAAAAGTACGTTACCGACACTATTGGAGAACCAACCCTGCGCGATATTCTCAGCGAATTAGAGAAACCAGGAAGAGATCCTCGGGCTGAATTTAAATATGCTACCTTTAAAGCGGGAATCAAAGAAATTAGAGATCTAACAGTAGGAATGTCACTAGAAGGAATGATTACCAACGTTGCTAACTTTGGTGCTTTCGTTGATATTGGAGTTCATCAAGATGGCTTAGTGCATATTTCCCAACTTGCTGATAGATTTGTAGATGATCCCAAAAAAATTGTCAAAGTTGGACAAGTTGTCAAAGTCCAAGTTTTAGAAATAAATGAAAAACTCAAACGCATAAGTTTATCCATGAAAGGAATTAAGCAATAAAATCACAGAATTAACACCAATAAGTTAATTCTCTCTGTGTCTGGAGCGACTCTGCGTGAAAAAATCAACTCTAACTTCAGACAGATAACAGTTCTACCCAACACAAGATGTCAAACATTAATCCATATTTGAGAATAATGGTTAGCCCTGATATTGCTATTACTGAGGTAAAAAAATGTTGGGATATTTTTTCATCGCCCTCGCTACAGCTTTAAGTTTGCTAATTGTTGACTTAGTTGTTCCCGGTGTCAATATTGCTAATTTTCCTGCCGCTTTAATTGCTGCCGTTGTGATTGGTTCAATTAATAGTGGCATTAAACCAACTCTCAATATCCTATCTTTGCCTTTAACATATCTCACCTTGGGGGGATTTTCCCTAATTGTCAATGGTATTTGCTTTTGGTTAGCATCAGTTTTAGTTCCAGGTTTTCAAGTTCAAGGATTTATCGCTTTTATTATCGGTCCTGTAGTTCTGTCTTTAGCTAATACCTTTCTCAGTAAATACTTTGCAGAAAAAGGTTTTGAATTACAAGATAGTCAATAGATAAGCCAAATTTAAAACGAGGAAATACAGCATATTTCGCTCTAATGAGGTACAAACTTGAATTATGAAACTCTTGTAGTGCAGGCATCTTGCCCGCTATATATGTACCTCATAACACCGGAAAGTGCTGTATCCGTCAGAAGATTGACGGTGGTTAAAATCGCCCGTGTCGCTTCCCTCTCAGCACTAAAGTGACTGAGTTTCCCGCATACCGCGAGGTTTTATGAACTTATTGCGTATACTGCTCGGTGTATTTTTACCCCCATTAGGGGTTTTCCTGACAGTTGGATTTGGTCCAACTTTGTTAATTAACATTTTACTGACTCTGCTTGGCTGGCTTCCTGGTAGTATTCATGCAGTTTGGGTAATTGTCAAGCATGAAGAAAATATTAATAGAGAGGCAAGTAACTAAGTAGGTGTACATAATAAAAGCGAAATTTATTGCGTTTTGTAAAATGGCTGAAACTCAATCAGAATCTTGCGTTGAGACACCTTTGTATACCGTTACATACCTTTAAATTTTCCTGTTTACCTACTTAGTTGCTTATTAGCTCAGAACGAGCTACCATTATTTGTTACTGTCGAGTTAGTTCCTCAAAACAGCGAGATGATCTCGATAGACAAA
>JAKOGY010000131.1 GCA_028658405.1 Dolichospermum sp. ST_sed8
TTGTTACCCGATATTGCGAAAGAATAAATGTTGTCATAACTGTTATTTAGTTGAATGGTACTTGTACCGTTGTAAAGAAATATACCCTGGTAGCTTCCCCAAACTACATTGTTACCCGATATTGCGAAAGAATAAATGTTGTCATAACTGTTATTTAGTTGAATGGTACTTGTACCGTTGTAAAGGATAAGTTCATAATCATAAGATGATGGGTTATGCCAAACTACATTGTTACCTGAGATGGCGACAGAATAGGGAGAGGAATAATACTCATAGCTACTGGTGCTGACTAATTGAATGGCACTTGTACCGTTGTAAAGGTAAATCTCATTATAGTATGAGCTATAATAATAATAATCATCATAGCTATAGCTAGACCAAACTACATTGTTACCTGAGATTTTAGGAGCGGAATTATTATAGTTGTTACTCAATTGATTGATGACAAGATCATCATCTGCAATGTTGAGAGTAGCAGTATTATTCGTACCAGCAGTATAAGTAGTGCCAGAAACTAATGCGAGAGTAACGCTTTCCGTTAACTCATACAAATTATCATCAAGGGGATTAACTACCACAGTTGCAGTTGCACTTCCCGCAGCAAAAGTCACGCTTCCCGACAAGTTACTAAAATCTGTACCATTAATAGCTGTACCGCTAATACCATAATTAACAGTTAGAGAACTACTAAAATCACCGGAACGGGTAAGAATGAAACCCCCAGGTATATTATTTTCCTTGGCATTGCTAGGTGTAGTTCCTACAGAAATAAAAGGCAGGGTACTTTGTTCTATTTCTACCGCTTGTCCTACTAAAGTAACTACAACCTTGTCATTCTCAGTTTGCAAACGAGTGATATCCGACAGACTCAAAGTTTTTCCTGTCACTACCGCAGCAAAATATTCACCTTCATCTCCGGCTGTGTCTTGCAGATTCAGGATACTATCAAGATAATGTCCGTATTCTTCTAGAAAAACTTCTGTAATAGCGTTTAAATTACGACCTTTGATTAATTCGTCCGATAAATATATAGTATTCGTAGCCGCAGCAAAAGCACCTCTAGCGTTGTTTATTTGACTAGCAGCGATAATTTCTAAATTTGGTAATGTGCCAAAATTTCCTGCTAACCAAGCCTGTTTTAGTTCAGTGCTTTCTATCTCAACGCCAAATACTTGTTTTAGGGAAGCATCAAAATCAGCACGAAGGGCAAATTTTCGTAGTTTAGCAAGTGCAGATTTCAGGATAGGTTGCCAAGTAGCGTTAATCATAACGGTAGATGCGTGATAGGTTCTTAACATTCTATACTGATATCTATTAATTTGGCAATAAGCTCATTTGTCTGATAGCGCAGCGTGGCGTAGCCATATCAGGATATCCAGGATTTGAGGATTTTCAGGATGGAATCTTGCTTGAACTTTGTTTTCTGTTACAATTCATGGTTGGCAGAAATTTTTTAAATTTTGAATTTGTATCTGCTTTTACATTCGCAAATAAAAAAATAGCGTGTCAATTCAAGAACATAAAATTGCGGTAGATTCTTTAGAATGGTTTTATCGGGAAGCTGAACCGATAGGGAGAACTGATTTAATTCCTGTGTTATGCTTACACGGGTTAGTTTCTCAAAGTTATAGTTGGAGAAATATTATTCCCAGTTTAGCAGCACAGGGAAATAGAGCGATCGCACCTGACTGGATTGGTTACGGATTTTCCAGTAAACCAGAAAAACAGGATTTTGCTTATACTCCCGACGCATTTATTACAGCTTTGGAAGGATTTGTTAAAGCCTTAGAATTAGAAAGATTTTCCTTAGTTGTCCAAGGCTTTTTAGGTTCAGTTGGGTTACAATACGCCTTACGTCATCCTGAACAGGTTGCTAATATAGCGATTTTAAATACACCTATTTCCACAACAGCCAAAGTACCTTGGAAAATCAAACAAATGGGTTTACCTTTAGCTGGAGATATCATTACCCAAGATCCTTTGTTAGTTGATAGAACCTTGGAAGGGGGTAGTCGTTACCGCATTGAAGATGAAGATTTGGATATTTATAGAAAACCATTTTTGAAAAGTTCTGCTTCTGGAAGAAGTCTATTAGCAACAATTCGCAATTTCCAACTAGAAAAAGCGATGATAGAAATAGAAAATGGATTTAAAGGATGGCAACAACCTATTTTAGTCCAATGGGGAATGATTGATCCTTGGTTATCTGTAGATATGGCGGAAAGTTTTGTAAAATCTGTAGCTAATGGTGAATTAATCAAACTTAATAATGTGGGACATTATCCCCAAGAACATTATCATGAAGTGATTTTACAAGATTTACTCCCATTTGTTCGTCGTTCCCATCAAGTTAGGAATTAGGAGTTAATGAACCACGAAGGAGCGAAGGACACGAAGGAAGAAGGAAGAAGAAGAAGAAGAAGAAGGAAAATTTCTCCTCTGTTCTCTGTTCCCTGTTCCCTGTTCCCTACTATTAAGATTTACATTTCTTAACTTATTTACATCCTTGCCAGGAATTCCCGTAACCTGATAATGAGAGTAGATGCAATTATCTGTAAATTGATGAGAGTAGGTTAGAATTTATGGCGTATTCCTGGTTTAAAGCATTTCATATTATTGGTTTTGTGGTTTGGTTTGCGGGGTTATTTTACCTTGTCCGTCTGTTTATCTACCACGTTGAAGCTAACCTTGAACCAGAACCAGCAAAAACGATACTGAAAAACCAGTATCAAATCATGGAAAAGCGTCTTTACGATATTATTACCACTCCAGGTATGTTCGTAACCGTAGCAATGGCTATTGGTATTTTATCAACCAATATGGAACTGTTAAAAGAACCCTGGTTACATTTTAAATTAGGGTTTGTAGCTGTTTTAATTGGCTATCATTATTACTGCGGTAGATTAATGAAGCAGTTAGCAGCGGATGAATGTAAATGGAGTGGTCAAAGTTTACGCGCTTTAAATGAAGCCCCAACACTTCTATTAGTTGTAATTGTCATGTTGGCTATCTTCAAGAATAATTTACCAACTGACCTCACTGCTTGGTTAATTTTTGGTTTGGTGATTTTTATGGCTGTGAGTATTCAACTTTACGCTAAAATCCGCAGACAGAATAAAGAGAAACTGACCGCAGAATCAAATCAAGTTCCCCAAGCGTAATTATCAATTGTTAATTATCAATTGCCTGACAATCCCGTAACCATAGTTTAACACCTTGAGCGATCGCACCATTACTACTATCTCTAGGTGGGGCAATAGGTGGTTTAACTGGATAGGCGCTAGTTTGGGTAAACATCATTACCACAGTCCAGCCTATATTAGTTTTTGTCAAAAATAGCCTGTGGAATTCTTGCAATTCTACAGCTTTTTTATGAATATATTTTCTTTCTAAGGTAGTGAAAAAAACTTGTTTTACTCCTTCTGCATTATATTTATCTCCATTATCAATACCGGGATTTAATGGTAAAGATTGAAACTCTGGTTTACCAGCAGCTAATATGTAGGAAAAAGTATCAACACTCCGTTTTAGACTACGCGCACGTTGAATAGAACGGTTAGCATAGCCAGGTAAATCTAACATTAACTGAGTTATTAATGTTTCTAAGCTTTGCTCAGAACAAGAATTACTAATCTCTGGATTTACAGGTTTAGGAGTCAGATTTTTTGCATAAGCAGCATAGTGAAATCCAGGAGAGATAAATAGCCAGAAGTTACAGGCTATCAAATATAAGAGCCAAACAGCAGGAGAGAAATTTACTTTCTTCTTCCTGCTTCTTTTTTCCTCTTGAATTCCTAAACTACAGTCAGGGTTTAGCATTGCTCATTTTTACTACAATTGGTGTATAAAATGTAAAACCGATTTGATTTAAATAATTTATTGGCTCGTCATTAACTTACCTCCAACAAACGCAAAAAAAATAGTATTAAGGGGGTTGACAATTGATTTTGAATTTGTTATCATAGAGTTGACGAGGAAGAACTATCTTGATAATTAATTTTAGGTACTCAACAGAGTCTTTAGTCCAGGGAATAAATTCCCTGTCTCAGAGGAAAAGTCCGTTAAAAGCGACTAATTGTGGTCTATTTCTAACTCCTGAACAATTTGATTCCAAGCTAACTCAGGTTCAGGCGCAGCGGTAATAGGACGACCAATAACTAAATAATCTGCACCGGCTGTGATAGCTTGGGAAGGAGTAAGCGATCGCTTTTGATCTCCTTTTTCAGCCCAAGTCGGCCGCACTCCTGGACAAACCAGTACAAAGTCATTTTCACAACTTGCTCTTAATTGTCGCACCTCTTGGGGAGAACAAACAGCCCCATTTAAACCAGAGTTTTGAGCTAAAAGTGCCATTTCTAAGGCAAATTCTGGCAATTCTAAGGGAATTTTTAAATCAAACGCCAATTGTCGTGCCGAAATACTGGTTAACAAGGTAATAGCAATTAATTTTGGTGGTTTTGTTCCAGCTTTTTCCGCTCCAACTTGTACTGCCTCCGCAGCAGCCTTGAGAGCATCAGTACCACAAGTTGCGTGAATTGTCAATAAATCCACTCCATAACCAGCAGCAGCGCGACAAGCACCAGCGACGGTGTTGGGGATATCATGAAACTTTAAATCAAGGAAAATTCGTTTTTGGCGAGATTTGAGAATTTCCAGAATCAAGGGACCTGTGCTAGTGAACAACTCCAAACCAACTTTCCAAAAAGTAACTTGGGGAAGTTTATTAATTAGAGCGATCGCGCTGTCTAAATCTGGTACATCTAAAGGAACGATAATTTTATCAATAGTCATGATTAAAAAGGAGATCGAGGAGTGAGGATATGAATAAATTTCCAAAAAAGATCTTAAACATAGTCGGTTTTAACCGACTTGAGCTATTAGACAGGGAATTTATTCCCTGGCTTTAAGCTTTAGACTTTAGACTCAATCTGAATCGGAGCGATCGCACTCTCTAAATCTGGTACATCTAAAGGGACAATAGTTTTTTCAGCATTCATAATTCTTATTATTACTTATTACATATAATCCAATTTATTATACTTCAATATTGATGTTTATTATTGCTACTTTTACCTAGGTTATAAAAAAGGCTGTGTATTCATACAATTAAATCTACTCAATCAAACATTGAAGTTTTTAATAGAATATAAATGCTATATAATGCAATACAGCATAAATTTAGCTTTTAACCTCGTTTTTTTCCTAACTTATAAGTGGAAGTTATTTATTTATCAAAAATAGTTTAAATATTAATATTGTAGAAACATTAACAGAACTTAATATTTATATTTTCTTAATATTTAATTGAGAATTATTTTTATTTACCAACGATCTTGCAATAGTTTCAGCGATTTGGTAAAATTTCATAATCTAGGCGTAGTATGTCAACTTTCTAAAATTGTAGTAAGTATAATCTGGAAATCCTTTATTTATAGCTGTTTGAGAAATAGGGAAAGTGAAGATAGGGAAAATATCAGTCAGTGATGGAGAGTTTTTTGGAGCAATTTAGAAATCAATTGATGTAGTTTTGTAAAGCGAAGTCAAAGTGGGTTGACAAAATAGACAGTTTATGATACCGGAATCTATAAAGTAACAATAGGGTTAATTTTATGATTGCATCTGATAAGAACTGGAAAACACCTTTAGGAGTTTACGAAAAAGCAATAGAAGAATTGAGAAATGCGAGAACAGAATTATCAGAAACTCAAAATAATTTTCTGGTTACTGTTCAAACTTTGCAAACAGAAATACAAACATTGAAATCTCAACTTTGTGAAACACAAGAGAAACTAGAAACCAGTGAACAAATAATCACAGAAACCAAAAGCAATTTAAGTCAAGCTACAGAGGAAATCGAGAATTTAAAAGTAATGTTAAATGAACCACAAGCAAATACCAAAATTATTCAAGAATTAGCAGAGATAAAAGCACAAATATCACAATTACAAACTCATATTCAACAACCAGAACAACCAACTACTGTACGGGCTTTATCAAATTTACAATTACAATTGTCGCAATTAACAGATGAATTAACCTTAGTATCTCATGCTTCGGGAATGGATTATAGAAATTTACAGCAATTATTATCTGCACAAAACTGGAAAGATGCTGATAAAGAAACCTATTCTATAATGCTGAAAATATCTGAACGTGAAAATGTATGTTGGTTAGATGATGGAGACATTAGAAAATTTCCCCGCTATGATTTACATATAATTAATCAACTTTGGGTTAAATATAGTGATGGTAAGTTTGGTTTTAGTATCCAAAAACAAATTTTACAAAATCATCAACAGTTTACAGCTAGATGCGGTTGGATAGAAAATATTGCTAAGAATGAATTGATAAAATACGAAGATTATAATTTTACTTTAGATGCAAATAGAGGACATCTTCCCTCAACACCTCGAATAGTCGGGTTAGGTTTAAGAAATACTAATGAAATTACCCACCGATTAAATATTTTTTACTCAAGATATTAATGGTTCTTCAGTACCTAATATGCTAAATTATGAGAATAAAAATTCTAAATAAGATCAAGAAGAACATCAAAGTCATTGATATAGTAGTTGACTTCCGAGACTAATTTGTTGTTGACTGTAAGTGGTTTAAATTTGGGTACATTGACTGACTATCTTATTTTAGGCAGGGAATAGATTCCCTGACTGATTGTGGAGTGCGTAGTGCTGACAGCTACTTTACCAACCGCATAAAATTCTTCTTACCCACCTGTAACACCTGATCATATAAATCGTCAGGTGTAGAAAAACTTAAATCCGCATCAGCAATTTTATCACCATTTATCCTCACTCCACCCTCCTGAATTTTCCGTTTACCTTCGGCTGTACTTTTACATAAACCGGTAGCACCTAAAATAAACGCTAATTTCGCTGGAAATTGAGGGATAGCAGCCAGGGAAAACTCTGGTAATGCTCCTTCCTTACCACCGCTTTTTGCTGCTTCTTTAGCCTCATTAGCCGCTTGTTCGCCGTGATACTGACGGACAATTTCCCAAGCCAGATATTCTTGGCGATCGCGCGGGTTTTCTGGCAAACTATCCAAAGGTAAATCTGTGAGTAATTCAAAATACTGTGACAGTAAATTATCTGGCACACCTTGAAGTTTTTGATACTTTTGGGAAGGATGTTCACCCAATCCCACATAATTACCTAAAGATTTAGACATTTTTTGTACACCATCAGTCCCAATCAAAATTGGTAACAACAGCCCAAACTGAGGTTTTAAACCAAAATGACGTTGTAGATCTCGCCCCACAGCGATGTTAAATTTTTGATCAGTCCCCCCCAATTCCACATCAGCTTCCACAGCCACAGAATCATAACCTTGCATCAGTGGATACAGGAACTCATGGAGAAAAATGGGACTCTCTTGTTTATAACGTTCCGCAAAACCTTCCTTAGCTAACATTTGGCCTACGGTCATTGTCGAAAGTAATGCCAAAGTTTTTCCTAAATCTAGACAAGAAAGCCATTCTGAGTTATAACGTACCTCTAACCTACCTGGTGTATCAAAATCTAAAATAGGACGAACTTGGTCAAGATAAGTTTGAGCATTTTGTGATACATCAGCTTCTGTTAACTGACGACGCACCTCCGATTTACCAGTAGGATCACCAATACGGGCGGTAAAATCACCAATAATAAGAACGGCTGTATGACCAGCATCTTGAAAAGCTCGCAATTTTCGCACAGGTATGCTATGACCAAGATGAATATCTGCCCCTGTGGGATCAATTCCCAGCTTAATCCGTAACGGACGGTCAGAATTGAGTAACCGCTTTTCCAAACTTTCCGTATCATTATCAATATCATGGGGTTGTGGAAAAATTTCTGCCACACCACGATGTAACCAAGAGAAATTTTGCGTCATACTAAGAAATTCGCTATTAACTATACTTTCCACTCTAAAAGTTAAATCTGTGATGTTCACCAACCTATTATCTGTTCTTTGCTCTGTCAGACTACTATAAATTGCCAAAAATTAACTGTCTTTTTCCATTTAATGAATTACATTTAAATTTACAAGTGAGGAAGTGAGATCGCCGTGTCGTCTAGGACTTTTGCAAACAAACAACCACAAGAGCAGGATTCATCTGGATTCGAGTTTTTTAAAGGAGTAGGTCAGATAACTGGTGGTACTCTACTATCCATGACACTCCTAACTAGCTCTATAGTCGCAGGAACACTAGTGGGTTTAGCCATTAGTTTCCGTAATTTACCAGATGTTAGACAAATAAAAAACTTTTTTCCCTCGGAAACAACTTACATTTACGATATAAAAGGCAAACTTTTAACTGGTATTCACGGAGAAGCTAACCGAGAAGTAGTTCCCCTGAATAAAGTTTCCCCTAACCTGAAACGCGCAGTTTTAGCCAGTGAAGATGGTCACTTTTACGATCACCATGGGATTAACCCAACTGGTGTAGGTCGTGCTATCGTCGTCAATATGGTAGCAGGTGGCGTGAAAGAAGGTGGTTCCACCATTACCATGCAGTTGGTAAAAAACCTATTTTTGTCTCAGAAACGGGCGTTTACGCGGAAATTAGCAGAGGCTGTCCTAGCAATTCGTTTAGAGCAAATTCTTAGTAAAGACGAAATTTTAGAAATGTACCTCAATCAAGTGTATTGGGGTCATAACAATTACGGTGTACAAACAGCAGCACGCAGTTATTTTAATAAATCAGCAGAATATTTAACTTTGGGTGAATCAGCTATGATGGCGGGTTTAATCCAAGCGCCAGAAGAGTTTAGCCCTTTTGCCAGCATGAAATTGGCCAAACAGAAACAAAAGGAAGTTCTGGGGCGAATGATCGAATTGAATTGGATTACCAAAAAAGAATATGATGATGCCCTAAAACAACCAATTAAACTGGGTAAAATCAGGTCTTTTCAAGGTAGTGCCTCACCTTATATTACCAATACTGTAGCTCAAGAGTTGGTGAAAAAATTTGGCCGTGATGCCCTGACCAAAGGGGGAATGCGCGTACAGACTACGGTTGATGCGAAATTCCAAACAATGGCTGAAGAAACTGTCAAAGAATGGCATGAAAAACTTCGGTCTCAAGGGCTATCTAAGAATCAAATGGCCTTGGTAGCAATTGATCCTCGCACCCATTTTGTCAAAGCCCTAGTTGGTGGTGTAGATTATAAAGTCAGTGAATTTAACCGCGCCACCCAAGCTCAACGGCAACCAGGTTCTTCATTCAAGCCTTTTGTTTATTATACTGCCTTTGCTACTGGCAAATATGCACCAGATAGTACAGTTGTCGATGCGCCAGTTAGTTATCAAGATGGTAATGGTTGGTACTACCCAAGAAACTACGATGGTGGCTTTTCGGGAGCAATGTCAATTCGCAAAGCCCTCGCCCAATCTCGCAACATCCCAGTGATTAAACTTGGTAAATCGGTGGGAATGAATAAAGTCATTGAAACCTGCCGAACTTTGGGGATTATGAGTCCCATGGAACCCGTTACCTCTTTACCTTTGGGTGCTATTGGTGTCACTCCTTTAGAAATGGCTAGTGCCTATGCTACCTTTGCTAATTATGGCTGGCAGTCACCACCGACTGTAATTGTCCGCATTACTGACAGTGCTGGTAATGTAATTCTCGATAATACACCCAAACCTAAACAAGTTCTTGATCCTTGGGCATCAGCAGCGACTATTGATATCATGACTTCGGTAATGACTGAAGGTACAGGTAAAGGTGCTGCAATAGATCGTCCTGCGGCTGGGAAGACAGGAACTACATCCTCTGAAAAAGATATTTGGTTTGTTGGTACTGTGCCGCAGCTAACTACCGCTGTCTGGGTAGGCAGGGACGACAGCAAACAACTAGCTAGTGGGGCAACTGGTGGTGTTATGGTAGCTCCTATTTGGCGGGACTTCATGATGAAAGCGCTCAAGGATGTACCTGTAGAGAAGTTTAAGCCTACTTCCCAGTTCCCACGTCCTAAATCAAATTAATTGGTAATTATTCAGAGGGAACAGGGAACGGGGAACAGGGAACAGGAAAAACTCATGTTTAAAAACATGAGATTGAAATAATGACACGGTCACTGAGCGGTGTCGAAGTGCTGTTTTTTTCGGGCTACGCATCTTGTAAAAACATCTTTTTTTTGACTGAGCTTTAAACTGGTGCAACTAAAGTTTCTTATCTATTCCCTATTCCCTGTTCCCTTCTTTTGTAATTGGTAATTGGTAATTGGTAAGATTCAAGCCAGTCACCAATTCCCAATCCCTAATCATTTTGTTTTTTCCAATTCCGCTTTCATCCTTTCTAAGGTTACGTTCATTTGCTCAAACATTTGTTGTGGAGTTACGCCAAACTGACCTAGTTGAGTTTTTAGTTGCTGTATGGTCATTTGTGCCATGAAATCCTCTGATAGCTCGAAACGCTTCATAAAGACGCGATATCTATCCATCATGGATTCCATTTGCTCAATAAACAGCTTTTTGCCCTCACGGTCAAATTTGCCGTAGCTGTTGCCAAGCTGAATTAGTGCTTGATAATCTTCAAACAACTGCTTGGCTTCTTGCTGCACTATTTCAGAGTCGAAGAATCCCATTTTGCTTCTCTTTAACTGATCACTATTACTTGAGTAACTTTAATTTTTGCCTCTATATCCTATTTTAGTCTAGAGCATTCATCTAGGGAAATTACTTCGGTTAAAGTAGGGGTTGTTAGGGAAATTTCACTACTTGACCCCAAGTTAATGGGGTTAGGGGGAATATTAATAAAGTTTCTGCGATAAAAACTTACTTAATAAAGCAGCAATACCCACGGCTTTTGACATTGATTGAGGAGTAACTGGTTCATTAACTTTAATTTGCAAGAGAGCGGCGTATTTCACAGCCAGTTGTTGTTGAGGATTAATTTTTAATGCTTGACGAATATAGACTTTAGCCATCCCTATAAATTTCTGTTGAAAATGTACTACCCCTAGTAGTGCATAGTAATCAGCATTAGTTAGGTCTAATTTAATAGCATCTCGCAGTTCTTGTACTGCTAAACTCCAGTGTTCTTGATTATAATGGTCTACGGCTCTCTCATAGTACTGTTGGGCATAGTTTATTGGCTCTGATTTTGATTCTGTTTGCAGAATTGTGTTTGGAGATGAGGTGTCTGGAAGTGGTTGATTTTTTTCTGCGGGAATGATAGGTTTATATTCATTGGTCAATTGTTGGTATGATAAGTAGACTATATTTAGCGCACTTAACTGCTGTGTTGCCTGATATGATTGACGTAGTGAATAATATTGAGAAGAGGCATAGGATGTAACTACGTCTTCATAAAATAATTCTGCTTCTCCAGGAGACATTGTTGATATTGACTGAATGATAGAAATTTGGATGCCAATTGCTGTGTGTGGATCTAAAACTTGGGCTTCTGAACGCAGTAATGCTATAGTATTTAGACGTTTTTGTGTTTGCTTAAGTTTTTCATAAGCTGGGTTAATCAATCGTGTAAATACTATTTGAGCTAATTCTTGTTCCGGTTTGTTCTTATTTATATAGTTGTCAGGGTGTAGCTGTTTGGCCAGAATATAGTACCGTTTACTAATCTGACGCTCATCAGCATTGATAGAAACTCCTAGCACTGCATAAGGATCAATAAGTAGATTTAGCCATTCTGTTGATAAGGAATTAACTGACATTGTATGATTATTGATTAAATTTTTGACTGCTACTGGGTTTTATGTGGAAATTTAAGTCGGTATGGTAATCATGATTTTCGAGTATTTACTAATATAGTTTTCGTAAACACTAATATATGCAAGTAAATTTAATCTATCCCTGGTAAGTAAAATATTTTGATTAATTGTACTACATGAGTAACATATACATTATGAAGTATTCTTTTTAATATCTTTGATTTTATGAGTTTATTGTAATGTAACATTATCATCCAATAATTAAGTAGAACGACTATGGATAAAATGATATTAACTAAACGAAAAAGCCGTGCCATTGCTGCTGTTTTGGCCTTTTCTGGGATACTTCCAATTTCAGGTTTACATAAATTTTATTTGGGACAGCCACTTTGGGGAATAGTCTATGTTTTGTTATCTTGGACACCTATTCCCAAGGTAGCTAGTGCTATTGAAGGGGTTTGGTATTTAACTCAGGAGGAAGAAACTTTTGATCGGCATTTTAATTTAGGTGAGTCAGCAACTAAAGCATCACCCCCGGTTGGTAATCAGGTAGAATCAGTGGCTAATGCTTTGCGTGAGTTAGAAGCACTCCGTCAAGATGGATTAATTTCTGAGTATGAGTTTGAGCAAAAACGTCGTCAGATGTTGGATCAGATTTAGGGAAAATTGCTAAAAGGATTGGTTTGAGAATGAATAAGTGGCTACCTTTAAATCTGAAATTGCAAAAGCTTCGCGCCAAGTTGTTGAGTTACCCCTATTATCGTTTACAATCTGGGGAAGAAATTCAAATGGCTGCCGAATTGGGTTTGGGTATTGATGCTAATCAAGCAACGGTAGATGATTGGCTACGTTTACCTGGGTTATCAATTCATCAAGGGCGATCGCTTGTGGAACTTTCCCGCGCTGGTGTGGTATTCTACTGTATTGAAGATGTGGCTGCGGCCTTGGGTTTGCCTGTACAGCGATTAGAACCGCTAAAACCCATGTTAAATTTTAATTATTATGATCATAGTTCTTTAGATAAACCTCAGCCAGTTAATCCTAATACGGCTTCGGTAGAGAGTTTATCGAAAATTCCTTTTATAGATTTATCTCTAGCGCAAAAAGTCGTAGAAACCCGTTTAGCTACTGGTTATTATCAAAGTTTAGTAGATTTTCAACAAAGATTAGAACTATCAGGGGATGCGATCGCTCAGTTAATGTATTATTTACGGTTTTAGTTATACTCAAAACGGTTTAATCAATTGATTCTCTATTAGGGGTTTAGCATTGCTAAACCTCTACAAATCTAGCTTTTTCATAAGCCTCTAAAAGTCCATGTTTTAACCATGCTGAGTATAAAAGAGGTTTCTACTTTTCTAATAAAACTTCATAAATTCAATTAGGATAGTAGGAGTCAAAAGGTAGGGGCGCAGGGCTTGCGCCCAGTCATGAGTCACTAAATTCCGCCGATGCGATCAAGTGGCCAGAAACGAAATGTAGCCCGACCGATAAGATTTTTACTAGGGACAAAACCCCAGTAGCGAGAGTCATTACTATCATTACGATTGTCTCCCATAACGAAAAATGCCCCTTCTGGAACTTTGATCTCTGGAAATGGGCTATTTGGCGGTTCGGCAATATAGTCTTCTGTTAAGGCTTTCCCATTCAGGTAAACTTTGCCTTGAGTGATGCTAATTACTGATCCTGGTTCACCAATTACCCGTTTAATAAAGGCTTGCTTTTGAGAGTATCCTCGTCTTTGTAATTCTGGTGGTGAGTTAAAAACGACTATATCGCCCATTTTGGGAGGGTGCAAACGGTATGAGACTTTTTCTATAACTAAGCGATCGCCTGTGTGCAAGGTAGGATACATTGATTCTGATGGAATCAAGCGTGGTTCAGCAATAAATGTCCGAATTAGGAGCGCTAAACACAGGGCAATAGTTATTAAAACTAAATTTTCCTGCCAACTACTCCATATTTTTGTTTGGGGAGAAGTATCTTTAATATCACTTTCGTGAGGAGTCATAATTAACAGTGTAAGTAGGAGTTCAGGAGTCAGGAGTCAGGAGTTCAGGAGTCAGGAGTTCAGGAGTGGAAATAGTCGTAACATCGCCATTATCTGACTTAGCGGTAATAACTTCTGCGGGACGGAGGACTTTTTCACCCCATTGAAATCCGCGACGGACAATTTTAGTAATTGTTTGATCTGGGATATCGGTTCTTTCTTCCCGATCAATGACGCGACATAAGTTAAAATCTGGTTCTGTGCCTTCCTGTAATTCTATAGGTAAAAGTTGGCGTTTTCCTAATACGCTGAGAAACTTGCGATTAACTGCACCAATGGATCTGGGTAAGCGTTCTATAAATTCTGGACTAGGACTAGGATTGTTTTCTAGATAGTCTAATAAAGCTTCTAAGGCATCAGCAACTTCTAAAAGTTCTAAGAATAAATCTTCTGTTTGGGCTGTGGTTTGGGTTTGCTGTTCTCTTAAAGACTGCTGTAATATCACATTGTCTTTTTGCAGAACGCCGAGTTTTTGTACGAGTAATTCTCGCAATTCTAAGCTAATTAGATAGTTTGGGGATGAGTCAGGCACAGGAAATCTCTTTAGATAACATAATTAAGATTTTATTAGCCCAAGTGTTAACTTGGGAATGAGGATGATGACTTAAAAGCTGAGATAGAGCGATGCCTACGGCGAGCAAAGCTATCGCTCTTTGCAATTGTCCACCCATTTAATAGGCTTTAATTAGCCACATTTGGGTTTGACTCATGGAGTTTTCCTTTACAGCTACTAGGAATTTTTAACACCTGATCTATATCTAATTTATTTTCCCGTTTTTGTAATTCGGAGTTAGCTGCAACGATTAATTGCCAATCAGTAGGTTTACTACAAAACTTTTTCGCAATACTACTCAGAGTATCTCCTGATTTAACGGTATAAGTAGCTAGTAATGGCGCTGGTTTGGGGATAACAGGGGTAATAACCTGTGAAGTGAGATTAGGCTTAGTAGTAACTGTAGGTTTAAGGGCAGTTGCTGTATATATAGCTGTTTGCAGAGCAAAAATACTCCCTGCTGCGCCAATAGTCAGTCCGATGATCAGCATTAAGATAGCAATTCCTGTTGTCCAAGATTTTGGCCGCTGAGGCAATTCTTCTAAGGAGCGAATTAAAGAAACATCCGTATCACAATTAGGACAGGTATTGCTCTCAATTCCTTGATAGCCGCAAACAGGACAGTCAATTTTAGTTTTGGTGTTCATGAAACCTCGCGGTATGCGGGAAACTCAGTGGCTTGGCTCCCAAAAGAGGGAAGCGACACGAGTGAATTTATTCA
>JAKOGY010000132.1 GCA_028658405.1 Dolichospermum sp. ST_sed8
CGGAATACACGTAGGGTAGGCATTGCCCACCGGATATTTGATTTCTGGAATACACGTAGGGTGGGCATTGCCCACCGGATAAAACCCACATTGTGTGGGTTTTATTAGCGTCTAATTTCAGAATTAGATTATTTTAGCGGAACGTAGACCAAACAGCAATCCAACAGCTACACCTACAAACACACCTAAAAATACAACATATTCAATTGCACCAGTCATGTTAGTTGCTCCAAATTAGTTACTTATTTCTATTCAATCATCAATAATTATGAAAGGGAACAGGGAATAGAAAAGAGGTTGCTAAATTGCGGTAAAATAAGCGGACAAGTGATTATATTAGGGTTGTTGAATGAGTTCTGTAATTAAAGTAGATATTCCAGAAAAGTCTTATGATATTACTATCGCACCTGGGGGTTTAGATAAGCTGGGTGAAGAAATGGCGAGTTTGCAACTAGGTAAGAAGGTATTGCTAGTTTCCAACCCGATGATATTTAAACATTATGGCGAAAGAGCGATCGCATCTTTGCAAAATGCCGGTTTTGAAGTCGTCAGCTACAACCTACCCCCCGGTGAACGCTACAAAACTCTTAACTCTATTCAAAAGCTCTATGATATCGCCCTGGAAAATCGCCTAGAACGCTCCTCAACAATGGTAGCCTTGGGTGGAGGTGTAATTGGTGATATGACAGGCTTTGCTGCCGCTACATGGCTGAGAGGCATCAATGTTGTCCAAGTTCCTACCAGTCTCTTAGCAATGGTAGATTCGGCTATTGGTGGTAAAACCGGGGTAAATCATCCTCACGGTAAAAACTTGATTGGTGCATTTCATCAACCCAGTCTAGTTTTAATTGACCCAGAAATCTTAAAAACCTTACCAGCCAGGGAATTTCGGGCAGGAATGGCAGAGGTGATCAAGTACGGGATCATTTGGGACACCGAATTGTTTACTCAACTAACAGCAAGTAAACACCTTGATCAACTCCGCTATGTAAAAACCGACCTGATAAACAGCATATTAACTCATTCCTGTCAAGCCAAGGCAGATGTTGTCAGCAAAGATGAAAAAGAATCTGGACTCAGAGCAATTTTAAATTATGGTCATACTATCGGTCATGCAGTAGAAAGCTTAACCGAATATCGTCTTCTCAAACATGGTGAAGCGGTGGGTATTGGTATGGTAGCAGCGGGAGAAATTTCTGTAAAATTGGGACTGTGGGAAAAAGCAGAAGCAGAGAGTCAAAACGCCTTAATCAAAAAAGCAGGTTTACCCACCCAAATACCCGCAGGTTTAGATGTTGAAGCTATTATTAATGCTTTGCAATTAGATAAAAAAGTTAAATCTGGTAAAGTCCGCTTTGTATTACCAACTCAAATTGGTGCAGTTAAAGTTACCGATGAAGTACCAACGGATACAATTAGACAAGTATTATTAGAAAATAACGTTGCGTAGGGGCGCAGGGCCTGCGCCCCAAAATCTATCAGCACAAAGAATAAAATTTCATCTCTGTCCTTTAAACTGGTAAAGGTGCCATACCGTTTAATTGCCGAGCAGCATTGATACAAACTGGGCAATCACAGCCAAATAACTTGATGGCTAAATCGCTTTCTGCATCACTGAATTCTAGTTCTTTAGGGTTATTGGTTTGCACTTGTGCTACTTGAATGGGCAATTTTACAACAGAGATAGTAGTATTACTCACCTGTATACATACCATCTTAGGAGTTGCTGTATGGGGAGAAAGGACACAAGATTCATGAGTACCAGCCGCGTCAATTGTTTGACTAGCATGAGCAGGTCTAGCCAGCATCACCATAGATAGCATGGATGTAAACAATACGGGGCTAGAAATTAAAGTTAGAATAAATCTTTTGTTCATGTAGTGTTAAAAACCTTGTCATTAAAGAAATAAACCAATTTATCTTTTCCGACAACTTGGTTGTTAATCAGTCTATCTCAACAATAGCTTTTCTCGATTAAGTGAGATACAAGAACCCCAACCCACTTCCCGCAAGCGATGCTACCGTGTACACACAAGTGATTGAATCGCCCCCTAACCCCCAAAATTGGGGGAACAAGAATTTTCAAAGTCCCCCAGGATTGAAGACTTGGGGAACAAGGCAGACAAGGTGACAAGGGAGGAAAACCGGACAAACGAATGGATGATTGGTCACAAAACAACCCATAAACCGAGTATTCTGTGGATAAAATCCTCCTCCTCCTTGTCTACTATCCTTCCTTGTCTTCCTGGTCTTGCCCCAGAATTGGGGGATTTAGGGGGCGAAATAGGAGGAAACGAAGATATGTATGCAATGTCCGTCTTTAGATAGATGACACAATTACCGACTCCTGCATAAGTAAATTGTATGATTCAGTACCTTGAATGAGGCATCAAAAGCACTTAATATATAAGTTATCGAGATAAATCAGAATAATTACCGTCAATTGTTCTTGATTCCGCAGAAACCCCCGATTTCTGATCAGGTGCAAAAATATGCTTAACAGTAATGTCAGCCCCCAACCCCCAACCGATGAGGGAGCTAAGATGTACCTCATAAGAGCGGAAACCGCTGTATATTAATGACCCAGATGCCTGCACCACAAGAGAATTTGGGATATTTTTTATTTGGAAGTTTCTTAGCTAAAAATCTGAGTATAGATTACTGTAAAAACACACACCTCTAAAAAATTAACCATGGCTACTAACAACCTTCCTGATCCCATTGTTACTAATCCCATTAATAACGTAATTGTCAATATTGATGCACCAGATACCACGATTAATTTAAGTAATTACTTTGATGACCCGTTGACAACTGGGAAAGTTGCTCATTTTAACTTAGCTAATACATTAGGGGGAACTATTGGTAATGGCATTATCAATGTTGTCCTATTTGATCAAACTGCAATTGGCGCACCTTTGACTGTCCAAAATTTCCAAAGTTATGTTACTGCTGGCAGTTATACTAATTCCTTTATTCACCGTTCTATTCCTGGTTTTATCGTCCAAGGTGGGGGATATACCTATAATAATTCTACGTTTGGAGAGATTCCCGCAAATCCGGCTGTACAAAACGAGTTTAGTATAAACCGCTCAAATCTGCGGGGAACTATCGCTATGGCAAAATTAGGTAGTGATCCTAATAGTGCCACTAATGAATGGTTTTTTAACCTGGCAAATAATTCCATTAATCTCGATAAGCAAAATGGTGGTTTTACAGTCTTTGGTCAGGCTATTGCTACCAATGATTTAACTACCATAGATGCGATCGCTAATGTACCAATTTATAATGGTGGGGGAGCATTCACTGATATACCTTTAACACAGGTAACACAGTCCCCGATTATTGATACAAATTTTATCCGTTTCAGTAGCATTACAGTTAGCCAAGAGGATGAACTTAAATTTTCCATAGTTGGCAATTCTCAGCCTACATTAGTCACTCCCAAAATTACTAATCAACAACTTGTACTAGATTACCTTCCTAACCAAACAGGTAATTCAGATATTACAATTCGGGCTACAAATCTGTTTGGGGAATTTATAGATTATAAATTTACTGTTAACATCAGTAAACTAGATAACATTGTCGCAGGGACAATAGCTAACGAAAACTTCTCAACCACAGCCGCAAAAGATATTATAGATGCTCAAGGTGGAAACGACACCATCACCAGCAGCTTTGACAACCTGCAACAAAACGACACTATTAATGGTGGTACAGACAATGATATCCTGATCATTACTGGGGGAACTGCTACCAATGCTATTTCCATAAGTGTCAATAATACCAATAATCAATTAAATATCGTCGGTACAACCATCATCAACTTTGAACAGTTTGATTTAAGTGGATTTGGTGGTAAAACCAACTTTTTAGGTGCTGCTACCAACGATTGGATGAAAGCGGGTACAGGTAATGACATCCTCAATGGTGGTGCTGGTGCAGATACCTTAATTGGTGGTGTGGGTAACGATTCCTATTATGTGGATAATGTCGGAGATAAGATCATTGAAAATGCCAATCAAGGTACAGACGCAGTTTTCACAACCATTACTTATACCTTAGCCCCAACTCTAGAAAACCTGACTTTGCAAGGAACAACAGCGATTAATGGTACAGGTAATGGCTTGAATAATAGTATTACAGGTAATACCGCAGCTAACGTTCTTACAGGTGGTGCTGGTGCAGATACCTTAATTGGTGGTGTGGGTAACGATTCCTATTATGTGGATAATGCAGCAGATAGCATTATTGAAAATGCCAATCAAGGTACAGACAGAGTTTTCACAACCATTACTTATACCTTAGCCCCAACTCTAGAAAACCTGACTTTACAAGGAACAACAGCGATTAATGGTACAGGTAATGACTTGAATAATAGTATTACAGGTAATACCGCAGCTAACGTGCTTACAGGTGGTGTGGGTAACGATATCCTCAATGGTGGCGCTGGTGCAGATACCTTAACTGGTGGTGTGGGTAACGATTCCTATTATGTGGATAATGCAGCAGATAGCATTATTGAAAATGCCAATCAAGGTACAGACAGAGTTTTCACAACCATTACTTATACCTTAGCCCCAACTCTAGAAAACCTGACTTTGCAAGGCACAACAGCGATTAATGGTACAGGTAATGACTTAAATAATAGTATTACAGGTAACGCCGCAGCTAACGTTATTACAGGTGGTGCTGGTGCAGATACTTTAATTGGTGGTTTGGGTAATGATAATCTATCGTTAGGATTGAATGATAATGCAGTGGATAACATTAAATACGTTTTAGATGATGGTGTAGATACAGTCACTCAGTTTATCCGTGGTATCGGTGGTGATAAACTGAATTTTTCAGGTATTACCAATCTTGATGTGAAAACATCGGGAACTTCTACACAAATACGAGTTGGTGACGGTATTGGTGGTAATGCTGGTTTTGGCACTGGTCTGTTATTGGTAACATTATCAGGGACAACTGGTTTTGTTGCTGGTGATGTGAATGTGAACCTGTTTGGTGGTAATTTCTTGTTTAGTTAGAGAACTCCACAAAAAAGATCATCCAATATTGTGGGATGGGCATCTGGCCCATCCTCATATTATTAGCAGGGCCAGATGCCTGCACCACAAGAAATTTTGAGATATTTTTTTATTTGGAAGTCTCTATTATATCCTGACTTTTTTATACTTTAATTTGAGGTTTAGGCTTTTGCTAGGAATAAAAAACATCAATATACATGATTTATCTATCTGGGTAGAACAAGCAAAAACCCAAGCAGCACAAGGAAAAGTTATTGAACGTATTCCTGCATTAGCTATAGTTAATCCTAACTCGTTTGCAGTTCACATAAGTTGTGAATCTGGAGAAAATTACAGTTTAGGAGATACAGATTGTATATTTCCCTTCATGAGTGTAATCAAGCCATTTTCTTTACTATATCTGCTTGAAAATTACGGAGCAAAACAGGTTTTACAATGGGTTGGGGTTAAACCATCAAATGCGCCTTTTAATTCTTTAACGCAATTAAAAGCAGATAATGGATATCCTCGCAATTCTATGATTAATAGTGGTGCTATTACTCTCGCTGATAAGTTACCAGGAAAAAATGCAAATGAATGTACACAATTATTTTGTAAATGGTTAAATAAATTAGCAGATACTCAACTATATATAGATGCAGATATTCTAATTTCAGTTCGTGATAATCGCTCTCAGACAAATATAGATATTACGAACTATCTCTATGAAACGGGAAGCTTAAATAATATTGAATTATCTCTTGACGTTTATGAACAAATATGCTGTATATCTGGGCGTGTAGAAGATTTAGCAAAGCTGGGAAAAGTATTAGCTTGTAAAAGCGATTTTATTAAAAATCAACACCGTCAGATTGTGAATGCAGTGATGTTAACTTGCGGTTTATATGAAGCTTCTGCTGAGTATGCTGTGAAAATTGGTTTACCTATGAAATCAGGTATTAGTGGTGGACTTGTCACAATCATACCAAATGAGGGAGCGATCGCCAGCTACAGTCCTACTTTAGATATTACAGGTAATCCTGTATCTGGTTTGGCATTAATGGAAACTTTATCTCAAAATTTGCAACTGAGTATTTTTTGTTAATTGTAGGACTTACGCACTGTCCAAATCAATCATAAAACCTCGCGGTAAGTGGGAAACGAGCGTGTCTTTAGACCTGAGAGGGAAGCGACACGAGCGAGATGACTTTGGCTATGAGACTGGGAATTGATTCCCAGTCGGGTAATAGGTTTGACGCTAAGTTGACACTAATGGCAGCGCTAAACCCCTACGATAAATGTGGTTTTTACAACCATACATACTTTATATTTTTGGTCAATGCGTAAGTTCTAAATTACTCTTGAAATTGGGATTTGGAATTTTCTATTGTCTCAGTAGGTGAATTTAATTCCTCTACTTTTGTTACTTCTAGTTGTGGTGCTGCTGGAGGAGACGCAACGGGAGTTGGTATAACTTGAGTAAATTTAACTTCAGGAATTGCTTGTTTCTCTACCTTAGTTTCGGGAATTGGTGCAACTTCAGGAACTTTAACTTCAGGAATTGGCTGTTTCTCTACCTTAGTTTCGGGAGTTGGTTTCGTAACTGGAATTTTAGTTGTATAACTTGGGTCTACAATGCCACGCACTTCATCTGCTGTCAATTCCCCTCTGACAATTTTTGACAAAGTATCTTGACCATTGGGTTGGTAATTAATTAATCTGATAGTGGTATTGAAGGCATTTTTCACAGGTTGTCCTTCATTATCGAGAAATTCCAATTTTACCCAAGTCTTACCAGGTTTAAAGCCTTTGAGATAAATAGGTTGCCAACGATCAAGAATAAAGCTTTCACCATTAACTGTACTACGAATGCGCCAATTGCTCATTGTATCGTCAGGATTAGTTTCAGCGATACTGTGTAAAGGTGCATTAGTTAGATAAAAGTCCAGCATAATTGGTTCTGCACCATAACTACCATTAGGACGACTGTAAGTAAGTAGGGGTAATTTAGAATTGGGGTTATTTTCCTCGGTTTTCGTCAAAACGTGAAATGTTGTTTGAGCATAAGCACCTTCATTTTTAAAACTTTCATGCCACGGACGAGAAGCAAATACCCGTAAAGTATGCGTACCGGGGGATAAATCAGACAATACCAGTGGCTGAGTTAAGTCGTAAACAGCTATATAAGGTTGATTGTCTAAAATTACGTGCAAATGGGGTCCAAGTTGCCATTGAGGATCTTTAAATATTGGTAAATCCTTAACTCGCAACCGAACTTTAACTGTATTGTCCTGGAGAATTTCATCTACCTGGGGACTGAGAATACTAACTTGGGGTTGATAAGCATCTAAGCTAGGACGCAATGCTTGAATCACATCTGGTGGTGCAACTTCTGAAAATGTCCCAGAAATTTCTGAAGCTGGGGCTGCTTTCATGAAGGGATTGATAGATACTTCCTGGCTGTTTGCTGCTTCAACGCAACTGCTCAAATTTACAACTAGAACTAATGTGACAACCCATTTAATAATTGGGAATCTCTTAGAGAAAAGTTGATCAAAAAATTTTCTGCACCCAGTGTTCATGTTTTTTATTCCGTAACAGTTTTTAACAATTAACGCCATCATTGTGACGCAAATTATGACTCATGGACTATGGATTAAGACCATAAATCTACTACCAAAGTTATAAATTTACTTACTTTTCTTTGATTACAATGCCAGATAAGTGATTTTTTTGACTTAATTTCAGGACATAAATTTAGTTTTGTTTCGCCCAATTGGGGTAAAAATAGCTAAATAGCAGGGGTTTAAGCTGTTTTGCGTATGAATCATAATTTTTCCAAATAGTTGTTCTTTGTAAATTAGATGAAGAGACTATTGACTTTTAGACAATGTATATGGACTTGCAAGGTAGATTGGACAATAAACTTGGCGATCTTTAATTATTGTTAACAAGTCTATAACAATGTGCAGGTTCACCCTCTATAATTCAACAGAAACAACTTTTCTTTCCCACACGGCAACCGCATCGCTAGTCCAGAGAAATCTGAAAACTGCGACTGTGCTATTCTAGGTGGTATTCATGATTCCCAATTCCTTATAGAGAGGAGGTCGAATGACGATTAGTCCTCCGGAGCGAGAGGAAAAAAAAGCAAGAGTGATTGTTGACATTGACCCGGTTCCTACCTCATTTGAAAAATGGGCAAAGCCAGGACATTTCGACAGAACCTTATCCAGAGGCCCAAAAACCACAACCTGGATTTGGGATCTCCATGCCCTCGCCCATGATTTTGATACACATACGAGCGATTTAGAAGACATTTCCCGCAAGATATTCGCCGCCCACTTCGGCCATTTGGCTGTAGTAACAATCTGGCTGAGCGGAATGTTGTTCCACGGTGCTAAGTTCTCTAACTACGAATCTTGGCTGGCTGATCCATTAGGCATCAAGCCCAGTGCCCAATCAGTTTGGTCTATTGTTGGGCAAGACATTTTAAACGGTGATATGGGCGGCGGTTTCCGCGGCATTCAAACCACCTCTGGCTTGTTTCAAGTATGGCGTGGCTGGGGTATCACTAGCTCCTTCCAGCTATATGTAACTGCAATTGGCGGCTTGGTATTAGCAGCATTGTTCTTATTTGCTGGCTGGTTCCACTACCACAAACGCGCTCCTAAACTGGAATGGTTCCAGAATGTGGAGTCAATGCTGAATCATCACTTATCAGTGTTGCTAGGCTGTGGTTCTTTAGGATGGGCTGGTCACTTAATTCACGTTTCTGCACCAATCAACAACTTGTTAGATGCAGGTGTAGCAGCTAAGGACATCCCTCTGCCTCATGAATTGCTGTTTAACACAGCAAAAATGGCAGAACTCTATCCTGGTTTCGCTAGTGGTTTAACACCTTTCTTCACCTTAAATTGGGGCGCTTACGCTGATATCCTCACATTTAAGGGTGGTTTAAACCCAGTTACAGGCGGCTTGTGGATGACTGATATTTCTCATCACCACCTAGCGATCGCTGTACTGTTCATCGTTGCTGGTCATATGTACCGGACCAATTGGGGTATCGGTCACAACATTAAAGACATTCTAGAAGCTCATAAAGGTCCTTTCACTGGCGAAGGTCACAAAGGTCTTTACGAAAACCTCACCACTTCTTGGCACGCTCAGTTGGCTACTAACCTAGCTTTCTTGGGTTCCTTGACAATCATCATCGCCCATCATATGTACGCGATGCCTCCCTATCCTTACTTGGCAACTGACTACGCAACACAATTGTGTATTTTCACTCACCATATTTGGATCGGTGGTTTCTTGATTGTTGGTGGTGCAGCTCACGCAGCCATCTTCATGGTGCGGGATTACGATCCTGTTGTTAACCAAAACAACGTTTTAGATCGCGTAATTCGTCACCGCGACGCTATCATTTCTCACCTCAACTGGGTTTGTATTTTCTTAGGCTTCCATAGCTTTGGTTTGTACATCCACAATGACACTATGCGTGCCTTGGGTCGTCCCCAAGATATGTTCTCTGACAGCGCAATTCAACTGCAACCAGTATTTGCTCAATGGGTGCAAAACTTGCACACATTAGCTCCTGGCAACACAGCACCTAACGCTCTCCAAGTTGTTAGTCATGCTTTTGGTGGGGGAATTGTCGCTATCGGCGGTAAGATCGCTATGATGCCCATTGCTTTGGGTACAGCGGACTTCATGGTTCACCACATTCACGCTTTTACAATTCACGTTACTGTTCTCATCCTGTTAAAAGGTGTATTGTATGCCCGTAGCTCACGTCTGATTCCAGACAAAGCTAACTTAGGCTTCAGATTCCCTTGCGATGGTCCAGGTCGTGGCGGTACTTGCCAAGTCTCCGGTTGGGATCATATCTTCCTCGGACTCTTCTGGATGTATAACTCCTTATCAATTGTAATTTTCCACTTCAGTTGGAAGATGCAATCTGATGTTTGGGGAACAGTCGATGCAGATGGCACAGTAAATCACATTACTGGTGGCAACTTTGCAGAAAGTGCAATCACCATTAATGGTTGGTTACGTGACTTCTTGTGGGCGCAAGCTACACAAGTAATCAACTCCTACGGAACAGAATTGTCCGCTTACGGACTAATGTTCTTAGGCGCTCACTTTATTTGGGCGTTCAGCTTAATGTTCCTGTTCAGTGGTCGTGGCTACTGGCAAGAACTCATTGAGTCCATTGTTTGGGCGCACAATAAACTGAAAGTAGCCCCAACAATTCAGCCTCGCGCACTGAGCATCACTCAAGGTCGGGCTGTAGGTGTGGCTCACTACCTATTAGGAGGAATTGCCACCACTTGGGCATTCTTCCACGCACACATCCTTTCAGTAGGATAAAAATCAGTAGAATTTTGGGTTTTGGATTTGAGATTTAATCCAAAATCCAAAATCCAAAATCTAAGATTTTGCTGACATTAAATGGCTAAAGGTCAGAGGACAGATCACACCTATGGCAACAAAATTTCCAAAATTTAGCCAGGATCTCGCACAGGACCCGACTACCCGTCGGATTTGGTATGCGATCGCTACAGGCAACGACTTTGAAAGCCACGATGGCATGACGGAGGAAAATCTTTACCAAAAGATTTTCGCTACGCACTTCGGTCACTTGGCAATCATCTTCCTGTGGGCATCCAGCCTCCTGTTTCACGTGGCCTGGCAAGGTAACTTTGAACAGTGGATTAAAGATCCCCTTCACGTCCGTCCTATTGCCCATGCAATTTGGGACCCTCACTTCGGTCAACCTGCAATTGAAGCTTTCACCCAAGCTGGTGCAAGCAACCCTGTAAACATTGCTTACTCCGGTGTTTATCACTGGTGGTACACAATCGGGATGCGGACAAACAGCGAACTATATACTGGTTCTGTTGGTTTGCTCCTATTGTCAGCATTGTTTTTGTTTGCTGGCTGGTTACATTTACAACCCAAGTTCCGTCCTAGCCTCTCTTGGTTCAAGAGTGCTGAACCCCGTCTAAACCACCACTTATCGGCTTTATTCGGTGTTAGTTCTCTAGCTTGGGCTGGTCACTTGGTTCACGTTGCTATTCCTGAATCTCGTGGTATCCACGTGGGTTGGGATAACTTCTTGACTGTAGCTCCTCATCCAGAAGGTTTAACCCCCTTCTTCACAGGTAACTGGGGCGTTTACGCTCAGAACCCTGACACCGCTGGCCAATTATTTGGAACTTCCACCGGTGCTGGAACTGCGATTCTTACCTTCTTGGGCGGTTTCCACCCCCAAACAGAATCCTTGTGGTTGACTGACATGGCTCACCACCACTTGGCGATCGCAGTTTTGTTTATCATCGCTGGTCATATGTACCGGACTAACTTCGGAATTGGTCACAGCATCAAAGAAATGCTGAACTCCAAAGCCGGTTTAATCCCTGGTACCAAAAGCGAAGGTCAGTTCAACCTGCCTCACCAAGGTCTTTACGACACCATCAATAACTCCCTGCACTTCCAGTTGTCATTAGCTTTGGCATCTTTGGGAACTATCTGTTCCTTGGTAGCGCAGCATATGTACGCTCTGCCTCCTTATGCGTTCATCGCTAAGGATTACACAACACAGGCAGCGCTCTACACCCACCACCAGTACATCGCTGGTTTCTTGATGGTTGGTGCTTTTGCTCACGCAGCAATTTTCTGGGTTCGTGACTACGACCCCGAACAAAACAAAGGTAACGTCCTTGACCGGATGTTACAACACAAAGAAGCGATCATTTCCCACCTTAGCTGGGTATCTCTCTTCTTGGGTTTCCACACCCTAGGTTTATATGTTCACAACGACGTAGTTGTTGCGTTCGGTACTCCTGAAAAACAAATCCTAATTGAGCCAGTATTTGCTCAATTCATCCAAGCTGCTCAAGGTAAAGCTCTGTATGGCTTGAATGTACTGTTGTCTAACCCTGACAGTATTGCTTACACCGCTTACCCCAATGCTGGTAACGTTTGGTTGTCTGGCTGGTTAGAAGCTATCAACTCAGGAACAAATTCTTTGTTCTTGACAATTGGACCTGGCGATTTCTTGGTTCACCACGCTTTCGCTTTGGCTATCCACACCACCACCTTGGTCCTCGTTAAGGGTGCTTTGGATGCTCGTGGTTCTAAACTGATGCCCGATAAAAAGGACTTCGGTTATGCGTTCCCCTGCGACGGTCCAGGCCGTGGCGGTACTTGCGATATCTCCGCATGGGACTCATTCTACCTATCCATGTTCTGGATGTTGAATACCATTGGTTGGGTAACCTTCTACTGGCACTGGAAACATTTAGGGATTTGGCAAGGTAACGTTGCTCAGTTCAACGAAAACTCTACCTACCTGATGGGCTGGTTCCGTGATTACCTCTGGGCTAACTCTGCTCAGTTGATTAACGGTTACAACCCCTACGGTATGAATAACCTGTCTGTTTGGGCTTGGATGTTCTTATTTGGACACCTAGTTTGGGCAACCGGTTTCATGTTCCTCATCTCTTGGAGAGGTTACTGGCAAGAGTTAATTGAAACCTTGGTTTGGGCGCACGAACGTACTCCTCTTGCTAACTTGGTTCGCTGGAAGGACAAGCCCGTTGCTCTCTCCATTGTTCAAGCTCGTGTGGTTGGTTTAGCTCACTTCACTGTTGGCTACATCCTCACTTACGCAGCCTTCCTCATTGCCTCTACTGCTGGTAAGTTCGGTTGATCCTAACTACTGGTTTTAGGTAATTAAAAATCCCCTGCCATGAGGTGGGGGATTTTTTATCGTGATTCAAAGGTAATGGTAATTCTTGAATTGCCCCTAAAGATTTTATGAGGTATAATTTTAATTGAAAATTTTCAAAAAAATTTGTGAGTCTCATTCTCAAAGTTCCCACTATTAACGATAGTCCAAGAGACTTTGATAACTTGTTTAGACTTTGGCAGCAAATTCAAACAGGTGAAAAAGAAGTAATTTTTGATTTTTCAAAGTGTTATTTTTTACGACAAAATGCTGTTGCCTTCATTGGTGGTTTAGCTAGACTGATAGAGTCTGAAGGCTGTACAGTAATTTTTAATTGGGACACAGTAAAAAATCATGTTGGCATGAATTTGCGTCAAAATGGCTTCAAACACGCTTTCAATAGTGGGGAAGAAGCTTGGATAGGCAATTCTATTCCTTACAGAGAAGACAAATATCAAAATAGAGATAGTTTAGTTCACTATCTAGCCGAAGAATGGTTAGGTAGAGGCTGGGTTCACATCAGTGATTTGTTGAAACAAAGTATTGTAGGAACAGCTTGGGAAATTTACGCCAATGCTTTTGAGCATAGCAAAACAGATATTGGTATATTTAGCTGTGGACAACATTACCCCAGGTTAGGGGAATTAAAACTGACTGTAGTAGACTTTGGGTTAGGAATACCTCACAATGTACGTGAATTTCAACAAAACTCCAACTTACAAGCAGATCAAGCTTTACAATGGGCTTTTCAAGCAGGGGCAAGTACAAGACTTGGAAGTGTAACAGGTGGAATGGGTCTTGACTTTTTAAAACAGTTCGTACAAATAAATAAAGGAAAACTTCAAATTTTCAGTCATGATGGATATGCGATAATTAATGAAAACCAAGAAGTTTACGAAAATCGAGAAACTTTTTTTGCAGGAACCCTGGTAAACATCACACTCCTTTGTGACGAATCATATTATACTTTAGACTTTGAAGCAGACGATGAACTTTTCTTTTAAGGGAGAGGTTGAGACGATGAAACACGAAATCCTAACCCTAGTAGGTAAAAACTGTATTACACCTATTGATGGACAAAAGGTGTATGACTTAGTTCATCCAGAATTACAAGCTGATCAACCTGTAGAATTAGACTTTAACGGAGTGGAAATTTTTGCTTCTCCGTTTTTCAATTTTGCTATTGGACAACTATTGCGAGATATTTCACCGGACAATCTTAACCGCTTATTAAAATTTTCTGACCTTAAACCAGTTGGTAGGCAAACACTCAAGCTGGTGATTGAAAATTCAAAACGCTATTACTCTGACCCTAAGTTTCGTGATAGATTAGACCAAGTAATAAGTGAACAGGCTAATAACCTCTAATGTCAGTGAATTATATAGTTCAAGCTGAAGTAGTTGATATCTGTTCTGACACTCCTAAACAGGACGACCTTTTTTTAGTTGATAGTAACGTCTGGTATTGGTACAGTTATACTAATGCGAGTAGATCAGCTCTAGCATATCAGATTACGGATTATCCTTCTTATTTGGCACAAGCCATATCTACAGAATCACTACTTTTATATTGTGGTCTTTCTTTAGCAGAGTTAGCACACCAGATTGAACAAACTGAAAGGGTAATTTTTTCTCCTACATTAAAACCCAAAGAATACCGCCATAACTATCCAGTAGAAAGGACTAAAGTTGTAACTGAGGTTGAAACTGCTTGGAGTCAAGTTATATCAATTGCAGCCTGTACGGAAATCATAGTTGATGAAACTACTACAAATACATCACGAAGAAGATTCCAAACACATCCACTTGATGGTTATGACTTGCTCATATTAGAAGCTATGGTTGACACTCTCAGGTCTAAAGACACTGAGATTCTACAGACAGAATTAGTTTAATCTAATTCTCGTTACGGTGGTCAAACACCGTCTAGTGAGTTTACTTAAATTGAGTTTAAGTTTTCCCGTTACTTTTTTTAAGATATTCGCTGCTCCATTAAGATCAGCATTTACTAAAAACTTTTCACCTGTTAAGTAAAGTCCTCTCAAAATTCGTCTCCCAGATGCTTTCCACCCTTGGGGCTTTTCACCGTACTTGGGTAGGGAGTCTCCATCTAGAAAACTCGATTTTGAAGTATAACTTTCCTCTGTCAGATGAAAGTTTATCCCATATTGGCAACACAGTTGATTAAGTCGATCTTTCAACTTACCTAATGGCA
>JAKOGY010000133.1 GCA_028658405.1 Dolichospermum sp. ST_sed8
GAAAAATAAAAACTATGACTATTGAATCTAACTCATCTGACTCAGAAATAAATCAGGAGTCAGGAGTCAGGAGTCAGGAGTCAGGAGTCAGGAGGAAGAAAGGAAGGAAGGAAGAAAGGAAGGAAGAAAGGAAGGAAGAAGGAGTCACCGAGTCAGGAGTAAATTTTGGATCTTATGCAAGTGCATACCAGGAAGTATAAATGTCACAACTTCAACGCATTACTATTCATCCCCAGCAACTTCAAGAAAGTCAACTTTTGTTAACAACTCAACAACAACATTATTTGCTGCGGGTATTGCGGTTGCGGGATGGTGATAAATTTATTGTCATGGATGGTATGGGGAAATGGTGGTTAGCGCAGTTAGAAGGGGAACAAGGAAAGGTTTTAGAACTACTTGAGGTAAAAACTGAATTACCTGTGTCTATTACCTTAATGATGGCATTACCCAAAGGAAATGGATTTGATGAAGTTGTCCGGTTTTGTACGGAGTTAGGCGTAACTTGTATTGCACCAATTACAAGCGATCGCACCCTATTAAATCCCAGTTCCCAAAAACTAGAACGCTGGCGGCGCATAGCCTCAGAAGCCGCCGAACAGTCAGAAAGGGCTGTTATTCCTACCATCTTAGAAGTAGTAACTTTAAACACTGCGATAAAAGTAACTACCGCTACTCACCGTTATATCTGTGAAGCCCGTGGGGATTATCCTCATTTACAGCAGGTAGTAAATAAAACCGCAAATGAGATAATTATTGCTATTGGTCCAGAGGGAGGGTGGACAAATCAAGAAATAGAAATAGCTGTAGAATCAGGATTTCAACCCATTTCCCTAGGTCGTCGAGTTCTCCGCGCAGTCACAGCACCTATAGTTGCAGTATCTTTAATAGCAGCAAATTTTGAATGAACTCCTGGAAACCATTAACACAACACCTAATTATTTTTACCCGCTACCCAGAACCAGGGAAAACAAAAACCCGGTTAATCCCAGTTTTGGGTGATGTTGGTGCTGCTAATTTACAAAAGCAGATGACTGAACAGACTATTTTGCAGGTTAAAGAATTGCAAAAGATCACCAGCGTTAGCTTTGAAGTGAGATTTACAGGTGGTAATTTAGAAAAAATGCAAAATTGGTTAGGAAATGATTTAGGATATCAATTTCAGGGTGAGGGAGATTTAGGTGCAAGAATGGAGCGATCGCTTGTCAATGCGTTTAATCAAAAAGCAGAACAAGTCATCATCATTGGTACAGATTGTCCTGATCTAAATTCGCAAATTCTCACAACCGCTTTTGAGCAATTAAAGAATTTTAATCTTGTCCTCGGTCCAGCCCTTGACGGTGGTTATTATTTAATTGGGTTACAACAACCAATAGGAGAATTATTTATGAACATTCCCTGGGGGACTGCTCAAGTATTTGCGAAAACAGTAGAAGTTGCTCAGAAATTAAATTTATCAATTGGTTATTTGCCACCTTTAGCAGATATTGATCGTCCAGAGGATCTTTGCAAGAGAACTCTTTTTCCTTCAAGATAAAAATTTATGTTTATTATAACAAACAGTAACGGTCAGGAGGAAATTATAATTACCCATTCAGGAAAAAATTTGATAAACTAACTGTCATCAAACATCGTTCTAAGTTTAATTTTAAAAAAACTATGTTTAAATTTCCTCAAGCTAAAGCGTTTTCAGTATTAGGTTTACCAGTTCATGTAATGAAAAATTATCCCAACTGGTTGTTAGATTGCTTAAAAGCAGGCCAAGGGACTCATGTAATTACCCTCAATGCCGAAATGACCATGCAAGCAGAGCGTAATCTTCCCCTAGCGCAGATAATTAAAAACGCTGAATTAGTCATTCCCGACGGAGCGGGAGTTGTTCTATATCTCCAATATTTGTTAGGACAAAAAGTACAACGTTTTCCAGGAATTGAATTAGCAGAAAAACTTTTGCAAACAGTAGCCCAAGAACAAACATCTGCTTCAATATTTTTCTATGGAGGCGCACCAGGAGTAGCCGCAAAAGCAGCAGATTTATGGCAAAAACAACTCCCCACTCTGAAAATATCAGGAACACATTCTGGTTATCATTCTCCAGAAGAAGAACAACAATTATTGCAAACTCTCACCCAACTACAGCCACAAATAATATTTGTAGGTTTGGGAGTGCCACGGCAAGAATTATGGATTGCCCAACACCGCCATTTGTGTCCCCATTCAATTTGGGTAGGTGTTGGTGGTAGTTTTGATATTTGGTCAGGAACAAAAACTCGCGCTCCTGGTTGGTTAGCAAATAATAACTTAGAATGGCTATATAGATTATATCAAGAACCCTGGCGTTGGCAACGAATGTTAGCGTTACCAAAGTTCGTTTTCAAATCCTTAATTTATCGTTGGACTGGCAGGGATGTGAATAGTTGGGAATATTGAATTAAACAAAAATATTGGTTTATTTTAAATTTAATATATCATTTACCATTGGCTAAAAAAATACCAATATGTCTCTATTAAGTACAAATGAAAATGCGGAAACAGTGCATAGCGAAGTAGGAAAAACTCAACGTCAAGCTGGGACAATGATAGAGTTGCATTCTGTTTCCAAAACTTATATTAATAGTCATCATGCTTTATTTGATGTTAATTTAAAAATCAACCGAGGAGAATTTCTATTTATTACAGGCGCTAGTGGTTCTGGTAAATCCACACTTTTGAAAATGCTCTATGGTGCGGAATTACCTACCCAAGGAGAAGTAATAGTTGATGATATTAATGTGGCTACTTTAGGAAGTTATCATTTATCATTATTACGTCGGCGTATGGGGATTGTTTTTCAAGATTATAAACTCATTCCCCAGCGCACAGTTGCCGAAAATGTCACCTTTGTATTGCAAGCACAAGGTTACACCCGCAAAGAAATTCAACGGCGCTTAGAACCAACTTTAAAATTAGTAGGTTTATTATCTAAAGCTGACCGATTTCCAGATCAACTTTCTGGGGGAGAACAACAGCGGGTAAGTATTGCGCGAGCAATTGTCGGGACACCTCCTTTACTATTAGCAGACGAACCGACAGGAAATCTAGATCCTGATAATTCTTGGCAAGTAATTCAAATTTTTCAAAAGTTAAATTCCTTTGGTGCAACGGTGATTATCACCACCCATGATGAGCAATTAGTCAGACGTTGTAATTATCCAGTAGTACAAGTTAAAGATGGTAAGTTATATCGTAAATAAATAATCAGATCCCCCCCGACTTCTCTAAGAAGTCGGGGATCTAAACAAAAAATCTTGAATAGTTTGCACAAATGCTAAGGTATTTTCTAGGTGAATATTATGACCAACTTGATGAATTATTTGTAATTTAGCAAAGTTACATTTTTTAGTCATAGCTATATTAATATCAATAAATTTTTCATCTTTTTCTCCAACTAATAATAATAAAGGAATAGTATTTTCAGTGAGCAATTTCCATAAACTTGGTTGAGAACCTGTTCCCATAAATTGCAATGACTTGACTAAGTTTAGCGGATGATTTGCCAATCTACTGGATATCATAGATTGGTATTGAGGATGATTTTTGATATCACCAAAAATTGGCTGTTGATACCAATTATTGAGAAAGAGATAAAAATCATCTTTATTGATGATTCTAGATAGTTTTCTAGCTATTTGAGCATCACTTTTAATTCTGGCTAATCTTTTTATTTCTGTGGCTAAACCTGGAGAAGCTGATTCTAAAACAACTTTTATAAATCTTTGAGGAAAATGTAGAGTTAGATATAAAGCTAATCTTCCTCCCATTGAATAACCAATTAAATAACATTGGTTTATGTTTAATTTATCTAATAAGCTAATAATAGCTTGTGCTGTAGATGCCATTGTATAACATTCATCATCACCTAAAACCTGAGTTTTCCCATGTCCGGGTAAATCAATAGTCAAATAGGAAAAATCATTAAATAGTAATTTAATGGCTTCATCAAATTCATGAATGTTACCCATAAAGCCGTGTAAAAAAATAATTATTGGTTTCTCTTTATTTACTTTGAAGGAATAATTAAATTTATAGTTGGTTAGATTCATTTTTTTATACTGAACTAAGAAATAACCTGGATAGGAATCTCAATTTGAAATTCTGTACCTTGTTCATGATTAGAAAAACAGCGGATTTTACCTTTATGTTCTTCAACAACAATTTGGTAACTAATAGATAATCCTAAACCAGTTCCCTTACCTATAGGTTTTGTGGTAAAGAAGGGATTAAAGATTTGTTGTTGATTTTGGATAGGAATACCAATACCATTATCAATAATAGAAATTAAAACACAATTATCGACAAGTTGTCCCAAACTAACCATTTTTTCTTGTTGGATGAGTTGAAGTTGGGTTTTTTCTATTTCATTCAAAGCTGCTTGAATTTTATTATCACTAATTTTCAAGTTTTTTAATGTGTGAAAAAACAAGATGCAAAAATTTACTAATGCTAGGCATAAACACAAATATATTTGAGTCTGCTAAAGTTAAGGCAAAAATCTATCCAAAGCAGCCTTTAGTTGTTCAATCTCTAATTCTATATTACCCTTTTGAGCGGCTCTCCCAATGCACTCGGTTAAATGTTCATCTAACACAATTCGTGCTACTTTATCTAATGCTCCACGGACAGCAGCAATTTGTAATAGGACATCAGGACAAGGGGTATTTTGCTGTACCATTGTTTTGATACCGCGCACGTGTCCTTCTATGCGTGAAAGTCGGTTAATAATCCGCCGTAAAGACTCTTCACTGTGGACATGAGAATGAGAAGAGTCAACCTGATTGTGTGTATGATCTGGATGATTGTGATGATGTTCTCCTGGCTCAGATGTAGCCAAGGATTGCTTATTTGCTGGGTTTGCTCCATTCATGAGTTATTTTATGTATAAATATTTGTTTTGGCATTTTGGCTTTAATTAATATTTTAGCCTAGAGAGATAGAAATTTTTAATGTTCTTTAACTGACGCTGCTAAGTTACCCACACACTGAAAATATGCATATTTGAACCAAGATTCAGTAAAATCAAAGAAACTTAAAGTTGAGTGAAAATGTCAATAAACTAGAATGAGGCAGATAGACTTATCAAGAAACAGCAAAAAATTAGGCTTGTAGATTAGGTTGTGATTATGCGATTTTCTCAAATGTCCCGGTCTATCCGACAACTCAGTACCCATATTGTAGCAATTTTCATGGGAGTGATGTTGACTTTCACCTCCTTACGGGTGTTACCTTCAGCCGCAGAGCCGGGTCCAAATCCTGTCACCGAGTCATCCACAATACTTGCTCAAAAGCCATCTTCCGCTGTTATTGGTAGTCATAGTTTTGTGACAGCAGCGGTTAATCGTGTGGGTTCGGCTGTAGTGAGAATTGATACAGAAAGAACAATTACGCGCCGGAATGATCCAATGATGGAAGATCCATTTTTTCGGCGGTTTTTTGGTGATAGTTTTCCCCAACAATCACCAACTGAACAGTTAAGGGGTTTAGGTTCTGGTTTTATTCTTGACAAAAGCGGCGTAATTCTCACCAATGCTCACGTAGTTGATAAGGCTGATAAAGTCACAGTGCGTCTCAAAGATGGTCGGACTTTTGAAGGTAAAGTTAAAGGCATTGATGAGGTTACAGATTTAGCTGTAGTTAAAATTGATGCTGGTAAGGATTTACCTGTTGCCCCTTTAGGTTCTTCTGATCATGTTGAGGTGGGAGATTGGGCGATCGCTGTGGGGAATCCGTTAGGATTTGATAATACTGTAACTTTGGGGATTGTCAGTACCCTCAAACGTTCGAGCGCCCAAGTAGGAATTAGTGATAAACGGTTAGACTTCATTCAAACTGACGCAGCTATTAACCCCGGTAATTCCGGTGGACCATTGTTAAATGGTTTAGGAGAAGTGATTGGCATTAATACCGCAATTCGCGCTGATGCTATGGGGATTGGGTTTGCAATTCCTATTGATAAGGCTAAAGCGATCGCATCTCAATTGCAACGAGATGGTAAAGTTGCTCATCCATACTTAGGTGTACAAATGGTGACATTAACACCGGAATTAGCAAAACAGAATAACAATGATCCCAATTCCATGTTTGCAATTCCTGAAGTCAAAGGTGTTTTAGTCATGCGAGTTGTGCCTAATTCACCTGCTGCAACTGCGGGTATCCGTCGCGGAGACGTGATTTTGCAAATTGAGAATAAAGCCATTACCAGTGCAGAACAATTGCAAGGTGTGGTAGAAGAAAGTACCCTTGGTCAAGCTTTGCAGGTAAAAATTCAAAGAGGTAATCAAACACAAATGCTTTCAATCCGCACCGCTGAATTGAAAGACCTTTCTTGATATCTAAACCCCGTCTAAGATGAAAGCCATAGTTATTGAAAGTAGTGGGAGCATCTTGCTCCCTGCTGTTAAGTAGCGAGCAAGATGCTCGCATTACTTCAGGTTTCAAAATGGATGAGGTTTATATCCCCGATTTTCTGAAGATGTCGGGGATTTATTTCTGTTAATATAATTAAGTGGAAAAAGTTGGATGTTTAAGGATATTGAATAATGTATCAAACAGATCCGCCACTGGCTGCAAAAGAAACATTACCAACAATGTATGATCTTCCTAGCGAAGACCCGGAGGAAAGAGGTTTGCCAGATCAATTTCATTTATTACAACCACAATTATTAGCAGATACATTTCTTCCTCCTAATTATGCAAATGAGGAAATATTTACCGCTAGTGATCTAAATCTTTATTTTGATTCCCGTCATCCATTGTGGTATAAACGCCCAGATTGGTTTGCAGTTGTGGGTGTTCCTTATTTGTATGATCAGAAAGATTTGCGTTTAAGTTATGTAGTTTGGCAAGAATCTGTTAATCCTTATATTGTGGTGGAGTTATTGTCACCAGGAACAGAAAAAGAAGATTTAGGTCAAATATTGCGAGATGTAGAAAAACCTCCCGGTAAATGGGAAGTTTATGAAAAGATTTTAAGAATACCCTATTATGCCATATTTGATCGTTATAAATCTGAGTTTAGGATGTTTGAATTGACAGGCGATCGCTATATTGAAACTTTACAATCAACGGTTTTGGATGCTAATTCTCGCTTTTGGATTCCGGGCTTAGAATTAGGTTTAGGAATTTGGGAAGGTCGTTATAAAAATGTGCAAATGCCTTGGTTACGTTGGTATGACCAAAATGGTAATTGGGTGTTAACTCCCACAGAATTAGAAAAACAAAAAGCTGAACAAGAACGACAAAAAACAGAAAGATTAATTGCCCAACTGCGTGCTTTAGGTGTTGAACCTGATTTAGATTGATGAGAAAATAGGGTGGGTATTTTCCACCTTAACTTTTAAGGCAATGTTATCTTTGTTTAGCAAGAAGAGTGATCGAAAAATATAAACCTCATCCATTTTGAAACCTGAAGTAATGCGAGCATCTTGCTCGCTACCTAGCAACAGGGAGCAAGATGCTCCCACTACTTTCAAGAACTATGGTTTTCATCTTAGACGGGGTTTAAACCCAATTTATATAATCAATTTAACTCTTATTCATCCCACATTTCTGTTATCTTTTCCCTAACTTCCAATCTTCACCACCAGGTAACTGAATTAAATAATTATCAATCACTGCTGGTAATTCCTTGACTGGATAATTATAAGTCAATTTTAATAGAACTTTGGCTTCATTAATTATTTGTTCTTTATCTACTATTTCTGCAAGTTTAAAGGGACTGTAAATACCATTCATTACCTCATCACTGGCATCACGAATAGCTTCTTCAAATTCTTCTTGTAGTATTAACTCCCATTCATCTATCTTGACGTAATAAGAAGTTTTATTATCTTGCAAATTGATTTTCTTGATTTCTCGAATTGAACCACGAATTGAATTTGCCCAAGAATTAGTTAATCGTTGTTCTACCTGATTTTTAATTAAGTGAATCATCAACCTAACTAAAAAAGCCTGAATATTTCTTAAAATTGCTTGTCTACTCATCCCCTCCAACTCATCTACAATAGATAAAGCATCAGTGTAGCGCTGTTCTAAAATACTATTTCTGAGGTCTATTAATTCCTGTGTCATTTTTACCTATTAACCTCAAATTCAGTCAATATAATCCCTAATTATATCATTAACTAATATAATTCACCAATAGACGGACATCTTTGCGCGAAATAAAATATTTTTTCCATCACGACTTGAGAAAAATCACACATCGCGCTAGTCTTCATTAGCGTCAACCTGTGAAACTCAAACCATGACAAACCACCCACAAATTCCCCCCTGTACCTGGAAACGTCCCATTGGCTTAGGCTGGGATCAACCCTACACCGTCCGTTATCCTGATAATATAGATGATGGTCCCTGGCACGGAATGCCCCTTGGTGGCTTTGGTGCAGGGTGTATAGGACGTTCTTCACGGGGAGACTTTAACCTGTGGCACATTGACGGAGGAGAACATACTTTTAAAAATGTTCCTGCTTGTCAATTTAGCATCTTTGAATCTGGACAAGCGTACGCTTTATCTACCCAACCACCAGAAGATAATACACTACAATCTTGGCAATGGTATCCACATTCTCAACAAGAAAGTTCTGGTACTTATCATGCACTTTATCCTCGTAGCTGGTTTGTTTATGAAAATGTCTTAAAAACTCAATTAACCTGTGAGCAATTTTCCCCAATTTGGGCAGATAATTATCAAGAAACAAGTTATCCTGTAGCGGTTTTTTTGTGGATAGCACACAACCCCACAAATGCCCCAATTACTATTAGTATCATGCTAACTTGGGAAAATATGGCAGGTTGGTTTACTAATACTTTGAAATCTCCTGAAGTGCGAGTGAGAGATGATGGTAGTCCTGTTTATGAATATCAACCAGCTTGGGGAGAAAGTCAAGGTAATTATAATTGTTTAGCAGAAAATAATCAATATTTTGGTTGCATTTTAGGTCAAGTTGCTGATAGTCAAACTGTCCAAGAAGGGGACGGAACTTGGTGTATTGCAACTGCAAAAAATCCCCAAGTGGAAATATTTCATCATTCCCGATTTAATCCTGTGGGTAATGGTGAAGATGTTTGGCAAAGTTTTTCTACAAATGGTTCTTTACCTAATTATATAGATGAAACTCCCGCAGATGAAAAGACAAGATTAGGTGCTGCTATTGCGGTACGTTTTACTTTACAACCTGGGGAAAGTTTAGAAATTCCTTTTGTTCTCAGTTGGGATTTTCCCGTTACAGAATTTGCAGCAGGGGTGAACTATTACCGCAGATATACTGACTTTTTCGGTTGTAATGGTGAGAATGCTTGGCAGATTGCTACTACTGCACTCAAAGAATATCATAATTGGCGATCGCTCATTCAAGATTGGCAAAATCCCATTTTAGAAAAATCAGACTTACCCGACTGGTTCAAAATGGCCTTATTCAACGAACTCTACGACTTAACCAGTGGAGGAACTCTCTGGAATGCAGCATCGGAAAAAGATCCCTTTGGACAATTTGCTGTGTTAGAATGTTTAGATTACCGTTGGTATGAAAGTCTAGATGTACGCTTATACGGTTCCTTTGGGTTATTGATGTTATTCCCCGAACTAGAAAAATCTGTAATTCGTGCTTTTGCTAGAGCAATTCCCCATAGTGATGACAGAACCAGAATTATCGGTTATTATTTGACTATCAAATCCGAAAGTCCCCTCGCAGTTCGGAAAATTGCCGGTGCGACACCCCACGATTTAGGCGCACCTAATGAACACGTTTGGGAAAAAACCAATTATACTAGTTATCAAGATTGCAACCTGTGGAAAGATTTAGGTTGTGACTTTGTTTTGCAGGTATATAGAGATTTTCTGTTTACTGGTACAAATGATATCCAGTTTTTAGCAGATTGTTGGGACGCTATTGTCCAAACTCTCGATTATGTAAAAACATTTGATCTTGATGGGGATAGTATACCAGAAAATTCTGGCGCTCCTGACCAAACTTTTGATGATTGGCGTTTACAAGGTGTTAGTGCTTATTGTGGTGGTTTATGGTTGGCTGCTTTGGAGTCTGCTATTGCTATTTGTGATATTTTAACGAACCATAGAGGCACAGAGAACGCAGAGACACAAAAGTTAATTTATCAAACTTGGTTAAATCAATCAAAACCAATTTATCAAGAAAAGCTTTGGAATGGTGAATATTACCGTTTGGATAGTGAGAGTGGTTCTGATGTAGTTATGGCTGACCAATTGTGTGGGCAATTCTACGCTCGTTTATTGAGTTTACCAGATATTGTCCCCAGCGATCGCGCTTTGTCTGCCTTAACAAAAGTATATGATTCCTGTTTTCTCAAGTTCCAAAATGGTAAATTCGGCGCTGCTAACGGTGTTCTTCCCAATGGTTTACCAGAAAATCCCAATTCTACTCACCCTTTGGAAGTTTGGACGGGAATTAATTTTGGTCTAGCAGCCTTCCTTGTGCAAATGGAGATGAAAAATGAAGCCATGCGGTTAACTGAGGCTGTGGTTAGGCAAATTTACGACAATGGTTTGCAATTCCGTACCCCGGAAGCAATTACCGCTAATGGGACTTTCCGCGCTAGTACCTATCTCCGTCCTATGGCTATTTGGGGAATTTATTTGCTAATCAATACCTAACTATTTTACCAAAAATTTGGGTTTAAAGCCCCGTCCTTCTAGGACGGCTTTTTGATATAATGGTGAGAACAGGCAGGGCATTGTCTGTTGGGCGAGATAGTGTAAGACGGGTTATGCCCGCAACTGTTGTTTGAATCCAGAATCCTCACCCTTCTAGGATGGGGAGTATGTCAATCTTGTGGGGTAGGCATCTTGCCTGCCCATGCTTGGGCATTTTCCTGCCCAATAGTTTATACCAATTCTGTATGAAATTAGATAAGATTTTGAACCACGAAGACGCAAAGGACGCGAAGAAAGAAATAAAAGATCAAAAAATTCAGCGCAGCTTTACAAAGAAATCGCACTAAAAAAATGATTTTAAATCAATACTTGACAATATATAAAAAATACAGAATTTCTTAATTATTTGATTATAATACCATCTCTGGCAAATTTTGTTTTCCTATTATTTCCGGAATTTAGCTAAAAAATCAGTAATGGTTAAGAGTTGAGGAATTTAAATCTGAAAACCAATGCTTTAAAATCTGCCTCTTGTCTCTGATTTAGCTACAAGGATAATTTCTAAACTCGCGTTTTTGCCAAAACACGCAAAAATAACCACCAATTCCCTACTTTATTTAGGGCTATGGTAGATAAAAAGATTGAAATTACTCAGCCAAAAAATTCTCTCATCTAATTTCAGATAGAGCAGAACTTATCAGTAGACTTGCACCACGTAATAATACGAGTAGTTGCAGGATAGTTGAATAAAGCAAGGACAGCAGGAGCTTTATCAATCTATATCATCAGGTTCAAATGCAGTTGGTATCTATGACTCGCAGTTTAGGTGATAAGTTCCCAGTTAAGTTTTAAGATAGTCAAAATTTTGATCTAGCGATCGCTTGTGAAAATTTCCCCTGTTGCTTAAAGATTTAAACAGCTTGGGAGTTACACTATAACCTCCTCATTGTGATCTGTCAAGCAATTACCTCATACATTTTTTTAAGCAGTTGTCCAGAAAATCACAAGTTAGCAATTCCCTCTCAAAGCTGAACAGTTGCAGTTCACATACGGAAATTTGAGACGATTTAATTTCTTAGAAAATACTTAGCCATACGGACTTAATTCTGATTCTATACCGAAGTATCCACTTTCAGCAGAATATGCTGGAGAAATTGATAATAAATAATCATAGTTATTCCTAGCAAATCAGCTTAATGAATATTCCTGTAATCTTACTCATCTTAATAAATTAGATACATATAATTAACAACCTGGTGATTTAAGTTAATGGCAATACTGTTTAATAAATAAATAGCTATCACTAACCAAATTAGATAATAATCAAAGGTTCATGGTGATACAGTTTTTGCCATACACATCTAGTCAGAGGTATTTTTTATCTAAAAGCAAATATATTGATAATTTAAATGAATATCCAAAGTTGGGTTTTTAATTAATGAATCAAGTCTCTAACTATTGAATTATTTCTTATTTGATGTTTAGACCCATTTCTATTATATTGGGTGCGCCATGAAATCTTATATCGCTTATACAGAAGGGGTTTTAGTCAAAAATAATATATTGTAAATATCATGTTTTTGGGATTAAAATTTATTTTTGTTTAGTGTATGTGGATGAAAATACTATTTATATGCTAGGAGCATGAATAAAGTTTATTGGTAGTATTTTTGCTTTGTATAACAATAGTAGCATCTGCCATTCAGATTAAACTGGGGGGTAACACCCCCTCTTTTTTTCCAAGTGAGGACAAAACTCAAACTTGCACAAGACATAAGTAAATATCTAGATAAGTTCAGTAAATTTAACTTAAATCTTGCCACCTTGGCAGATGACATTAGCGACAAAAAATAGTATAAATAAAAATGTGGCTTTTGAAATTGAGAAATCAATGGTTTTCCTGATTCCATTCAGCAATTGTGAGCTTTTACAGCAAAAGCCATAAAGAAAATGGTAAGAAGTTATACAGCAGTAACTTAGGGCAGCAGAAAATTTCTACTTGGAAGTTTCAACAGTACACAATCGCATCTACGAAAAGCTACGTCGAACTCAATTCCTCCCGGTAGAAATCAGCAAAAAGGTAAATTTTTACCTTTGATTCATTAGTAAGTATAAATCTGAAGCCCAGACTCAATTAATACATATTCTCTCTGTGAGCTATAGATATTACTAAATGAAAACTGTAAGACTGCCCAGAAAATCAGGGTAGACACGGCAAAGCACAGCAGTACACAGGCTTGATTAGAAACAATCAGGTTTGCAATCACAGGTCAGGTTATGAAAAAAATCATCAGTTCAAATGTTTCAGTTCAATCGGTAATTTTAGAGATGCAGTTCTCAGCAAGTACCGGACTTTTACCAAAAGTTGTTACTCTTCTCCACCACTGCCACCAATTGATTAGCTATAGATTCCGGTCATTCCCGCAACAGCAATTTGGCTGAAGCTGTTTATTGCATTTGCAGACACTGGACTAATTTACTCAATTCACAGACAACTAAAGATTATGAATCAAGATATTGCTGGCAGTGGTAACAACTTAGAACCAAAAATCCATCCTGAACAGTTAGACCAAGTAGTCGAAGCGATTTTGGCAGGAAAGTATTCTTGGGCTTGTGTTTTAATGTTGCGGTTCGTGGGCTATAATCCGATGCACTATATCCCTTATCGCACTTATAACCGCATATTGAAGGAAAATGCTCGCACGGGTCGCTCAAATACACAAAATAATGAAACTCTAAAAATTGCGAAACCAACCACAGAGAAAAGATCCGAAAGCAATCTGGCATCTAGCTGTTTGAGCAAGATTAAAGATCTAGCTTATATGGAAGTGGGAGGCAAACAAAAGGCAGATGCCCGCGCTAATAATAGGGAAAAAAAGTCAGCATAGTTGCAGATAATCCATTGACATACTCCCCAGCCTAAAGGCGTGGGGATTCTGGGGTCAAACAGCAATTGCTGGCGTAGCCAGTCTAACATCACCTAACCCAATGGTTGATGCCCCAACCATTTGAATATTTATAGCGGCGTTTTCATCTCTTCCATTTACGGAATTACAAGATGGACAACGCCATTGTCTAACAGATAAATCCAGCTTTTCTAAAATATGCCCACAATGAGAGCAAGTTTTACTAGATGGATACCATTGGTCTATATAAACAACTTGTTTCTTTTTCTTTTTAGCTACCCATTCTAGTATTTGTAGAAATTCTCCAAAAGCTAAGTCTGATATTTTCCTGCCCCAAAGACGTTGCATACCCTTGAGGTTTAAGGTTTCAAAGCATAAAACATCAAACTTATCTGTTAACTTATGAGCTATTTTCCAAAACCAATCACTTCGGCGGTTACAAACATCCTCATATTTACGAACTAAGTTCTTTCTAGCTCGTTCACGATTATGTGAGCCTTTTTGTTTTTTGGAGTGATTTCTACTAGCTTTTTTGATAGCATTTAGAGATTGCTTTAGGAATTGTGGAGAATCAATTGAAGTTCCATCAGAACCAGTTAGAAATGTTTTGAGTCCAAAATCAAACCCCGCTATTTTACCAGTCGTTGATTTAATTCCTGATTCTGACTCATCATCAATTACAACAACCATAAATAACTCACCTAGTGCAGTGCGCTTAATGGTTAATGTTTTGATTTTTCCTTCTATTTCTCTGGACTGCCAAAATTGATAAACTCGGCTGCCAATTTTAATTCTATTGCCACCTAAAAATTTATAACCAGCTTGTTTAAGAGTAAATGATTTGTACTTTTTAACTTTTTTAAAACCTGGTGGTCTGACTCCTTTTTTATGGTGTTTAAAAAATAATTGATAGGCTTTCTCAATCCGTTGGCAAATATCTTGTACTGCTTGAGAACCTACTGATTGCCAAAATGAATTACGCTTTCTTAATTTGGCAATATGAGATTGTAGTTTGGCACAGTTTAAGTGTTTGCCCCACATTCGGTAATACCGTTTATGCAGAGCAATACAATGGTTATAGATCACCCCGGAGGCATTGATCATCCGTTTGAGGTGTCTATTCCTTTTGTGTTCGTACAGCTTAAACTTTAGTGAATTCATGCTACTGTTATATCATAAACTCATGGCAATATGACGGCATGAAAAAATTGACAATTAGATCCTCCCAAGAGGAATACACCCCACATTCCGCACCCTAAACTTTCACAGATCAAAAAAGCCAGCCAAGTAGTACATAATAACTAAAGACAACTCAAA
>JAKOGY010000134.1 GCA_028658405.1 Dolichospermum sp. ST_sed8
TTTAATCCCTGTGGTATGTTACAATTAAATTGTGAGTAAGAACAAAAAACATCTATGTGTTGAAGCATCCTAGTCCGGAGAAATCCCGGCTCATGAGAAACAACGGTTAGGTTCAAGCCCTAACGGCAGTATGACTTGAAAGAGCGAGTAATGGCAGAGTGTGGAGCGTACCAAGTCTTGGCTTAGTGATGGATTCACAAAAACAATAAAAGTAAACGCAATTTCAACACCTTGATTGGCAGTTGTTTTGAGCGTCTAGGCGGCGTTTGGCGGTCGCAGCGAGATTAGATTAAACTGAACTCTTAATCTAATTCTGTCAGTAGAATCTCAGTGGCTTGGCTCCCTGAGAGTGTCAAAAACTCCCCCCTCCATCACAAAACGAAGGGGGATAAAACATTAAGCAGTGAAATACTTAGCCGCAGGGTGATAAGTAATAATCGCCGTCGTAGATTGTTCAGGATAAAGTTGCTCACTTTCATCCATGTGCATCTTCATCCTATCAACCCCCAACAACTCCAACTGCTTAAACTGATCCTGAATATTCGGACAAGCCGGATAACCAAAACTATACCGAGAACCTTGATAACGCTGCGCCAACATATCCCGAATATTATCTGGTTCAGAATCACCAAAACCTAACTCCCGGCGGATTCTAGCGTGAGTCCATTCCGCCAAAGCCTCCGCCACCTGTACAGCCATACCATGAAAATACAGATAGTCAGTGTATTTATTATCGGCAAATAGCTTTTGTCCAAACTCTGTGGCAATTTCCCCCACAGTCACCGCTTGCATAGGAAAAACATCAGTAATTCCCGACTGCTTGGGTGCAAAGAAATCTGCAATACATAGGCGATTAAAAGATTTCTGACGAGGAAACTCAAAACTTGTAACCTCTGTTGATTGGTTCTCTACATCATATATATGTAAAGTATTCCCCTCAGATTGACAAGGAAAATAGCCATAAATCACTTGAGGATGTAATAAATTCTCCTCAATAATGCGCTGTTTCCACTCCTCCAAAACTGGATAAACCTTCTCACCTAAAAACTCCTGATATTCCTCCTTAGATTGTTCCTTTGGTTTGCGGAATTGCCATTGTCCAGCTACCAAAGCTTGCAAATCTAAATACCAGAATAATTCCTCCAAAGAAATATCATCAGGTTGTAAAAACTGCGTTCCCCAAAAAGGTGGATTTGGACGTTCAATATCTACTGCTACCGCTTCAGAACGCCGAGTATCTTTTTCTTTTGGTTCAACAGGTGTTTTATCTTTAACAGTATTATCTACTGTTTCTTGATGTCCATTAGTTGATTCTGCAAATTCATCCAAAAATCCCGTTGAATCTTCCCAATTACCTGCTGTTTTTGCTGGCATTAATTTATCCATGAAATGCAAATCAGAAAACGCATCTTTGCCATAAATAACCTTACCTTTGTAAGCATTTTGGCAATCCTGATTCACAAACTTAGGAGTTAAAGCTGCACCTCCTAAAATCACAGGAACAGTAATTCCCTTTTCATTAAAAGTCTGTAAATTCTCCTTCATGAAAGCGGTAGATTTCACTAACAAACCACTCATGGCAATACAATCAGGTTGATACTGTTCATAAGCTTGAATGATGTTTTCTACAGATTGCTTAATTCCCAGGTTAATCACCTTGTAACCATTGTTAGATAAAATGATATCTACCAGGTTTTTACCAATATCGTGAACATCACCTTTTACCGTGGCAATGACAAAAGTTCCCTTGGCATTATTGCCAGATTCCGACTTTTCCATGAACGGTTCTAAATAAGCAACCGCAGCTTTCATGGTTTCGGCTGATTGTAATACAAAAGGTAATTGCATTTGTCCAGAACCAAACAATTCCCCCACAACTTTCATTCCGTCTAACAAGAAAGTATTGATGATTTGTAAAGGAGGATATTGTTCTAAAGCTTTTGTTAATTGGGTTTCCAAACCAATACGTTCACCGTCAATAATATGCCGTTTCAAACGTTCTTCAATTGGTAAATTTTCATCAATTCCCGTATTTCGTTTAGTTTTGACTCCGGCAAAAATTGTGGTCAGTTCTCCCAAAGGATCATAAATGCAGACATTACCATCAAATTTACGTTCATCATAAATTAACTGCCGACAAACTTCTTGATGTTGGGGATCGATTTTAGCCAGGGGTAAAATTTTACTCGCGCTGACAATTGCTGCATCCATACCCGCGTTCATGGCTTCATGCAAAAACATCGAGTTGAGAACCATCCGCGAGGCTGGATTTAAGCCAAAGGAGATATTAGAAACACCCAACATGACATGACTTCCGGGCAATTCTCGACGAATACGGGTAATTGATTCAATAGTAGCTTTACCATTTTCCCGATCTTCTTCAATCCCTGTAGAAATAGGTAGAGCTAAAGTATCAAAGAATATTTCTGTGGAAGCAATGCCATATTCCACAGCTTGACGGTAAGCCCGTTGGGCAATTTGAAACTTTTTCTCTGCTGTCCGCGCCATGCCATCTTCGTCAATTGTCCCAATAATGACACCAGCACCGTATTTTTTCGCCAATTCCAACACCTTCAAAAAGCGCGGTTCGCCATCTTCATAGTTGGTAGAATTGAGCAAACACTTACCACCAGCTACCTTTAACCCTGCTTCCATTTTTTCCCATTCGGTGGAATCGAGCATCAAAGGTAAAGTGATATTATTGACAACGCGGGAAACTAATTCGTGCATATCCCGCACGCCATCACGTCCCACATAATCAACGTTAATATCCAGGATATGTGCGCCTTCTTTTACCTGACTCCGCGCCATTGAGACTAAACCATCCCAATCTTCGTCGTTAAGTAAATCACGGCATTTTTTAGAACCACTGGCGTTAAGACGTTCACCAATAATTAAGAAAGAATTTTCTTGATCATAAGGTTGAGTAGTATAAATTGATGCGGCTGATGGTTCTAAACTTGGCTGTCTAACTTTCGGTTTTAAGTCCTTGGCCATTTCCGCCAATTGTTGAATGTGTGCTGGTCGTGTCCCACAGCAACCCCCAATCACTTGGACACCTAAATCTTCGATAAAGTGCATTAATGCCATGCGTAATTCTACAGGCGTAAGCTTGTAATGTGCTTGACCGCCAACATTTTCCGGTAAACCTGCATTGGGAATACAGGAAACTACGAATGGGCAATGTTCTGATAAATACTTGATATGTGGTTTCATCAAGTCGGGACCAGTGGCGCAATTTAAGCCGAGAATATCAATGGGGTAAGATTCGAGGATGGTAACTACAGCGTTGATTTCTGTCCCTACCAGCATTGTTCCCATGCTTTCCATAGTTACAGAAACCATTAAGGCTCGTCTTTCGCCTTTTTTGGCAAAAACTTCCTCAATTCCATTTAATGCGGCTTTAATTTGCAGTACGTCTTGGCAAGTTTCCACCAGGAATAAATCAACACCACCATCAAATAAGGCTTCTGCTTGTTCAGCAAAAGAGGCTTTCATGGTGTCAAAATCAATATGTCCCAAGGTAGGGAGTTTGGTGGTTGGACCAATAGAACCAGCCACAAATCGGGGTTTTTCCGGGGTGGAAAATTCCGCAGCCACACTTTTGGCAAGTTCGGCGGCTTTCTTCGTGAGATAGTAAGCTTGGTCTGCGAGGTCGTATTCTGCGAGAACTATGGACATAGAGCCAAAGGTATCAGTTTCAATGACATCAGCCCCAGCGGCGAGAAAATCACGGTGAACTTTGGCGACGGCTTCGGGTTTGGTGTGGACTAAATACTCGTTACAACCTTCATATTGTGCGCCTCCAAAGTCTTCAGCGGTGAGGTTTTGGGTTTGCAGGTTTGTACCCATTGCGCCGTCAAAGACGATAACGGGACGTTCTGGACTATATAGGTGTTTGAGAAAAGGATGGGTCATAATTGTGTCAAAAAATAGAGTTAGTTTGGTAATCCTAGACTTAATTTATGATCCGTTTACAAAAAAAGGTAGTCTAGTCTTGATTGTTGCGGATTATGCAGTGATGTGATCTGACTGAATAACCACAATTGAATAAAATAGTAAGGGACTTCCAATTAAAAAAATACCCAAAAATTTCTTGTAGTGCGGGCCGAAAAGTCCCCTAATCATCAAGGACAGGCAAGATGCCCATCCCACAAAATTGGGTAATTTATTTTTTGGTGTTCCCTAAAACTTTCAGATTTAAGCAGTCCATTCCCGAAAACATTATCTACTACCATGTCTGTTAATTCTAAACTCTACGAAGGCAAAGCTAAAATTCTTTACGCAACAGATGATCCAGAGGTTTTGTTAGCTGATTTTAAAGATGATGCTACAGCCTTTAATGCTCAAAAACGGGGCAGCATTGCCAATAAAGGCATGATTAACTGTAGTATATCTAGTCAACTATTCCAACAATTGGCAATCCAGGGGATTAAAACTCATTTTATTGATAGTCCAGCCCCCAATCTGATGCGAGTCAAAGCTGTAAAAATTATCCCCTTAGAAGTGGTGGTGAGAAATATTGCTGCTGGTAGCCTGTGTCAACAAACTGGTTTAACATTAGGGACTGTGTTATCACGGCCTTTGGTGGAATTTTATTACAAAAATGATCATTTAGGTGATCCTCTCCTGACAAGCGATCGCTTATTTCTTCTAGAATTAGCTACACCGGAACAAGTTGATCAAATTACTCATCTTGCCTTGGAAATCAACGAATTTCTCCAGCAGTTTTGGGAAAAATGCCAAATTACCTTAGTGGACTTTAAACTTGAATTTGGCGTGGACTCCCAACAACAAGTGCTTTTAGCTGACGAAATTAGTCCCGATACCTGTCGTTTATGGGACATTGCCGAAACCGATGCTAACCGCCGAATTATGGATAAAGACCGTTTCCGTCGTGACTTAGGAAACGTAGAAAATGCCTATCAGGAGGTTTTAAATCGAGTATTAAAAGTAGTAGAAAGCGACAAAATTGATTAAGTATTTTTCCAATAACTAACGAATAATGGTGTGTGGTAGTCAAGAGCAATATGATTAAAAAACATTTAACACCTGGATTAGTGGCCATGGTAGCCATGACAGTCCCTTTAGCCATTTCTATCCAAGCAAATGCCCAAACTGCTGATAGTCACCCACAGACAACAGAAGTTTTGACAGGAGAAACAAAAAACCAGCCAGAAAAACAGAATCTTGTCAAAAGTGATGCTCCTGAAAATCTTGACTCTGATTCCCTAGTAGCACCAATAGTGGGAGCAAGAGAATCTAATCAATTTTCTCCTCTTGTTAAAGTTTTAACGCTTAATTCAGCATCAGTAGATCAGGGACTTGTGGTTGTGCCAAACTCTACAATAGTTCCTACTACAGCCCAAATTCCCGCGGCTGAATCTAGTCCAGAAAAACCAAATCCCTCAACAGCACCGACAACAGTAAATAAGCGTCCTGTTGTTCCAAAAAGAACAATAGTTCCCAAAAAGACACCAGTTCCCCCAGTAGAGACTACTCAACCTCCTGCGGCTGAATCTGGTCAAGAAAATCTAAATCCTTCCACAACAACACCCACACCATCCCCCACTCCAGAAACAACTGAAGCCCGCGTGTTGGTATCTGAGGTAGTTATCAAAACGGAAACAGGACAAGTTCCTCCTGAACTAGAAACCGAAGTTTATAAAGTAATTCGCACCCAAGCCGGACAAACAACCACCCGTTCCCAACTCCAAGAAGATATCAGTGCGATTTTTAAAACTGGGTTTTTCTCCAATGTGCAAGCATTTCCAGAAGATACCCCTCTTGGTGTTAGGGTCAGTTTTGTGGTCGCCCCCAATCCCATTCTTTCTAAAGTAGAATTAGAAGCCAATCCTGGTACGAGTGTAGCTTCTGTACTTCCTGCTGCGACAGCCAACGAAATATTTAGTAGTCAATATGGTAAAATCCTCAACTTGCGGGAATTAAATGAGGGAATCAAGCAATTAACCAAACGTTATCAAGACCAAGGCTATGTGCTGGCTAACTTAATTGGAGCACCCAAAGTTTCCGAAAGTGGAGTTGTCACCCTACAAGTAGCAGAAGGGGTTGTAGAAAGCCTTAAAGTCCAATTCCGTAATAAAGATGGTGAGACGGTAGACGAAAAAGGCAACCCCATTCGCGGACGGACAAAGGATTATATTATTACGCGGGAATTGGAACTAAAGCCAGGAACAGTATTCAACCGTAATACAGTGCAGAGAGACCTGGGACGGGTCTATGGATTAGGATTATTTGAACCACCAGATGCCGAGCCGATATCCCTTGCTCCTGGTAGTGACCCCAGCAAAGTTAATGTGATAGTTAATATAACTGAGCGGAGTAGTGGTTCTATTGCCGCTGGGGCAGGGATTAGTTCTGCCAGTGGTTTATTTGGGACTATCAGCTATCAGCAGCAAAACCTGGGAGGAAGAAACCAAAAATTGGGGACAGAGTTCCAGTTAGGAGAACGAGAACTACTATTTGACCTGCGCTTTACTGATCCTTGGATTGCCGGTGATCCTTATCGCACTTCATATACAACCAATATTTTCCGTCGTCGTTCTGTTTCCTTGATTTTTGAAGGTAAAGACAAGAGTATTGACACCTTTGATCCTAATAATATTACGGATACAAATCAGCAAGATCGCCCCCGGATTACCCGGTTAGGTGGTGGTGTTACTTTTACCCGTCCCCTTTCTGCCAATCCTTTTAAAAATTCCGAGTGGGTTGCTTCCGCTGGACTACAGTATCAACGGGTTTCCGGTCGTGATGCTGACGGTAATCTCAGAAAGGAAGGGGCAATATTTGATGGCAATGGGAATATTATCAGTAATAAAATTCCGCTCACTCTTTCTCCATCGGGAGAAGACGATTTGTTACTACTGAAGCTGGGCGCACAAAGGGATCTCCGCAATGATTCCCTACAACCCACAAATGGTTCTTACCTCAGCTTTGGAGTTGATCAATCTGTACCTATAGGCACAGGTAGTATTTTCATGACTAGGTTACGGGGTAACTATAGTCGCTATCTACCGATAAAATTGATTAGTTTTAGTAAAAAACCCCAAACTTTAGCCTTTAACCTGCAAGCAGGGACAATTTTTGGCGATGTACCTCCCTATGAAGCCTTTACCCTGGGTGGTAGCAATTCAGTTCGGGGTTATGATGAAGGTAGGTTGGGTACTGGTAGTAAATATGTGCAGGCTGCTGTTGAATATCGCTTTCCTGTGTTCTCTGTTGTCAGTGGCGCACTATTTTTTGATTATGGGAGTGACTTGGGAAGTAGTACCCAATCTGCACAACTATTAAATAAAAGTGGTAATGGCTATGGCTATGGTTTAGGTCTGCGGATCCAATCTCCTCTTGGACCAATTCGCATAGATTACGGTCTCACTGATCAAGGTGATAGTCGGATCAATTTTGGGATTGGGGAAAGATTTTAAATTAGTCATTAGTCATTGGTCATTAGTCATTAGTCATTAGTCATTGGTCATTAGTCATTGGTCATTAGTCATTGGTCATTAGTCATTGGTCATTGGTCATTGGTCATTGGTCATTGGTCATTGGTCAGTGGCAATCTGACTCCTTTGCTTTAAACTATTTTTCAGACAAGATTCATCAGGGTTTGTACTCAAGACGGGATATGAGCAATATTAACTATAATATTTGGATTGTTAGGCAATGCAACAACATACTTTAGCTGGGGAAATTACTCAGAATGGTGTGGGTTTGCATAGTGGTGTCACGACTCAAGTGCGAATATTACCTGCATTACCAGGAAATAACCGCTTTTTTGTCCGGGTTGATTTACCAAATTCACCGATTATTCCCGCCCAAGTTACGGCTGTGAGTCAAACTGTACTTTCTACTCAACTGGGTAAGGGTGAAGTCTGTGTTCGCACTGTGGAGCATTTATTGGCGGCTTTGGCAGCTATGGGAGTGGATAACGCCAGAATTGAAATTGATGGACCAGAAGTACCGCTTTTAGATGGTTCGGCTCAAATTTGGTGTGAAAGGATTGCTGAAGTCGGTTTAGTCTCCCAAACGTCTAATAATTCAACAGTACCTTTACTTGTTACCGAACCTATTTGGATTTATGAAGGTGATGCTTTTGTTTGCGCTCTACCCGCACTGGAAACCCGATTTAGCTATGGTATAGATTTTAATTTAGCAGCAATTGGTAATCAATGGCATAGTTGGTTATTAACGACGAATTTAAATAGTTCTTCTGCTGACTTTGCTTCAGAAATAGCCCCAGCCCGGACTTTTGGTTTACAGCATCAAATCGAATATTTGCAAAAGTCGGGACTAATCAAAGGTGGTAGTTTGGATAATGCTCTAGTTTGTGGAGTCCAAGGTTGGTTAAATCCACCATTACGATTTGCAAATGAACCAGTCCGTCATAAAATCTTGGATCTAGTCGGAGATTTAAGTTTACTGGGAACTTTCCCTGTTGCCCATTTTTTGGCGTACAAAGCTAGTCATAATTTACACATTCAACTAGCAGGAAAAATTTTAGACCTAATCTAAAATTCCTATTTGTACATCAATGTCTAATAATTTACATCAAATACCAGCAATGTCTACTATTACTGAAACTAATTCTTCGGAAGTGAATACATCTCTAGAAGATGATGTCAACACACAGACAATTAAAACTACCTTTAGTATTGAGGAAATTCAGGAATTATTACCCCATCGCTATCCATTTTTACTGGTAGATCGGATTATTGATTATGTACCTGGTAAAAAAGCCGTGGGTATTAAAAATGTTACCTTTAATGAACCCCAATTTCAAGGGCATTTTCCAGGGCGATCTCTTATGCCAGGTGTGCTAATTATTGAAGCTATGGCACAAGTTGGGGGCGTTGTCATGACGCAAATGCCGGACTCAAAAGGAGGACTGTTTGTATTTGCTGGTATAGATAAAGTCCGTTTCCGTCGTCAAGTTGTTCCCGGTGATCAACTGGTAATGACGGTAGAACTGTTGTGGGTAAAGCAGCGCCGTTTTGGGAAAATGCACGGACGAGCAGAAGTTGACGGACAACTAGCCGCTGAAGGAGAACTCATGTTTTCTCTAATTGGTTAAAGTCGGGACTATGATTTATTTGATTCTTGTGATCATTTAAGTCGGAACTATGATTTATTTGATTTATCTGATTTTCGTGATGATTTAAGTCGGAACTATGATTTATTTGATTTATCTGATTTTGATGATGATTTAAGTCGGAACTATGATTTATTTGATTTATCTGATTTTGATGATGATTTAAGTCAAAAGAATCATAGTTTAAGATCATGTAAGTTCCATAATTATCTTAATCAAAAAAATCAAAAGAATCAAAAGAATCATAGTTCTGACTTTAATCAAAAAAATCAAAAAAATCAAAAGAATCATAGTTCTGACTTTAATCATCAAAATCAAAAAAATCAAAAGAATCATAGTTCTGACTTTAATCAAAAAAAATCATAGTTGAAGATATGTTGAAAACACTTATTCATCCAACTGCTGTCATAGATACTCATGCGGAACTCCACCCAACAGTTCAAGTCGGTGCTTATGCTGTGATTGGCGCGAATGTTAGAGTTGGTGCAGACACTGTAATTGGCTCTCACGTCGTTCTTGAAGGACCTTGTGACATTGGGACAGGAAATCAGATATTCCCAGGTGCAGCTATCGGTATGCAGCCCCAGGATCTGAAGTACGTGGGAGAACCAACTTGGGTAAAAATTGGTAACAATAATTCTATTCGTGAATATGTCACGATCAACCGCGCTACTGGCAGAGGTGAAGCAACAGTTATTGGTAATGGTAATTTATTAATGGCTTATGTTCATGTAGGTCATAATTGCCTGATTGAAGATTCAGTTATTATTGCCAACTCTGTAGCATTAGCTGGTCACGTACATATTGAATCACGGGCTAGACTTAGCGGCGTTTTAGGTGTGCATCAATTTGTTCACATCGGGGGAATGTCAATGGTGGGGGGGATGACACGCATTGATAGAGATGTACCTCCTTATATGTTAGTGGAAGGAAATCCGGCAAAAGTGCGATCGCTCAATTTGGTAGGATTAAAACGTTCAGGAATGGAGAAGAGTGATTTCCAATTAATGAAAACAGCTTTCCGTCTTCTCTATCGTTCTGAGTTCCTATTTAAAGATGCTTTGCAAGAGTTGGAAAATTTAGGAAATACAGAAGAATTAAAACATCTTCGCCGTTTCTTGCTTCTTTCTCAAATGCCAGGCCGACGGGGTTTGATTCCTGGTAAAGGCAAACAATCTGTCAGTGATGAATAATAGTGAATCAGGTGTAGGAGCGGGGTTTGTCTGTTCTCTTCGTTCCTACTGGCAGAATATGGATTGAATGAACCACGAAGGCACGAAGAACGCGAAGGAAGGAATGAGGAAGAAAGATATTTTTAATTTGGGAAGGGAGTAAAAATTTCAAATCTAAAATCTAAAAATGCGGATATTTATTAGCACTGGTGAAGTTTCTGGCGATTTACAGGGTTCGCTATTAATTACGGCACTTCAGCGTCAAGCTGTGGCTGCGGGTTTAACGTTGGAAATTATTGCTTTGGGTGGGGATAAAATGGCGCAAGCTGGAGCGACAATTTTGGGTAATACCAGCGGTATTGGTTCTATGGGTTTGATTGAATCTTTACCTTATGTGATCCCTACATTAAGGGTACAACGGCAAGCGATCGCTCACTTAAAGAAAAATCCCCCGGATTTAGTGGTTTTAATTGACTATATGGGTCCAAATTTGGGCATTGGTACGTTCATGAGCGAAAATTTGCCTGATGTGCCTGTTGCCTATTATATCGCTCCTCAAGAGTGGGTATGGTCTATGAGTTTTCAGAATACTAATCGCATTGTTGGGTTTACAGATAAACTATTGGCAATTTTTCCCGAAGAAGCCCGGTATTATCAAAAAAATGGTGCAAATGTCTCTTGGGTAGGACATCCTTTAATTGATAGAATGGCAAATGCTCCCAGTCGAGAAGTTACCAGAGAGAAGTTAGGAATTAAAGAGGCAGAAATAGCAATTGCACTTTTACCAGCTTCCCGTCATCAAGAATTAAAATATCTCTTACCAGTTATTTTTCAAGCTGCTCAAAATATCCAATCTAAAGTACCAAATATCCATTTTTGGATTCCTCTATCTTTGGAAACATTTAGAGAACCAATTACAGCCGCAATTAAAGAATATGGTTTAAAAGCTACAGTAGTATTAGGTCAAGAACGGGAAATTTTTGCCGCTGCTGATTTTGCAATTACTAAATCAGGAACTGTAAATTTAGAATTAGCATTATTAAATGTACCGCAAGTTGTGGTTTATCGTCTTCATCCCCTAACTGCTTGGATTGCGCGTCGTATTCTTAAAGGTTCAATTCCCTTTGGTTCTCCAGTAAATTTAGTTGTCATGCGGGAAATAGTCCCAGAGTTCCTACAGGAAAACGCCACAGCCAAGAATATTACTCAAGCAGTAATGGAATTGTTATTAAATCCTGAAAAGAAACAACAAACTTTCCTAGATTATCAAGAAATGCGCCATTGTTTGGGAGAATTGGGAGTATGCGATCGCACTGCAAAAGAAATATTAGCAATGAAAAAGTAGATAATAGTTAAAATGGTAAAAAAACGACCAATTGCAGTTGATTTATTTGCAGGTGCAGGGGGAATGACTTTAGGCTTTGAACAAGCTGGCTTTGATATCCTTGCATCTGTGGAAATAGACCCAATTCATTGTGCAATTCATAAATTTAACTTTCCCTTTTGGACGGTATTATGTAAAAGTGTGGAAGATATCACAGGGAAAGAAATTAGGAATAGTTCTCAAATTCATAATCAAGAAATTGATGTAGTTTTTGGTGGTCCACCCTGTCAAGGTTTCTCATTAATGGGAAAACGTTCTTTTGATGATCCTAGAAACTCTTTGGTTTTCCATTTTATTAGATTAGTTCTAGAATTACAACCTAAGTTTTTTGTTATAGAAAATGTTAAAGGAATGACAGTAGGTAAACATAAAGAATTTATTGGGGAAATAATTGATAAATTTGAAAATAATGGCTACAAAGTCAATCACACTTATCAAGTTTTAAATGCGGCTAATTATGGAGTTCCCCAAAATCGAGAAAGATTATTTTTACTCGGTTGTCGTCAAGATTTAGAATTACCCAATTATCCAGAAAAGATTACATTCTCTAATCAAAAATCTCCCACAGTTTGGGAAGCATTACAAGATTTACCAGCAATAGAAAGCTATCCAGAACTATCTCAACAAGATTGGGTATTTGCAGAGTTTGGTCAACCTAGTAATTATGCTAAAAAACTGCGTAATTTGACAATTGAAAAAAATAACTATTCTTATCAACGTCAATATGATCATAAATTACTAACATCAAGTTTAAGAACAAACCATAGTCCCGAATCTATGGAAAGATTTGCTTCTACACCTCATGGTAAGATAGAAAAAATCAGTCGTTTTCATAAACTTGATCCTGATGGTTTATGTAATACATTGAGAGCCGGAACACCCAGTAATAAAGGTGCATTTACTTCTCCTCGTCCCATACATCCTTTTATTCCTAGATGTATCACTGTAAGGGAAGCTGCGCGGTTACATTCCTATCCTGATTGGTTTCGATTTCATCCCACAAAATGGCATGGTTTTCGACAAATTGGTAATTCTGTACCGCCACTTTTAGCGCAAGCAGTCGCAGAGGAAATAATTAAGAGTTTAGGGATAGAACCTTCTCAAACCAAATGCGTTAAAGAGTTAGGAGATATTAGCTTATTAACACTGGATATGTCAGAAGCAGCTAAATATTTTGGAGTAAGTCGTCATGTTATAGAACCAAGAACTAGAAAAAAATGAATACTACAAATTAAACCAGTAAACGCAAATTCTTTAGTACCAAGGAATAAACATGATGAAAGAAGGTTTCTATAACTCTGTTTATTATTGGAATTTTTCAACTCTATTACCAAACATAATTAGAACCCATTTGGTATCTATGGAGTAGCTCATCTTCGGAACATCAGTCTGACAAAACAGAACTTATTACCATTATAATCAAAATATCAAAGAAAACTATCTAAAAATATGATTCAGAGGGAACAGGGAATAGGCACAGGGAACAGGAAAAACTCATGTTTAAAAACATGAGATTGAAATAATGTTTATTTATTTGGACACTGTTAAACAATTTTATATTTGGCGTTGCACAATTGAAGGAGGAATTACAGCATAATTCACCGAGTTAGGAGTAAAACTGGCTTAGTATCTGGCTTTGAATTTAGATTCTGTACATCATTGATCTGCAATCTGCTGTATTGTCTTGAATCTGTTAAAAATGTATCTGTTGTCACAAAAAATAATGAATTGTGAGGGGATCAACACATATATTGCTCAGTATTAATAAAAACTTATATAAACTAAGATTGCCATATATATACTTTAGGAAAACGACTGTTCAGGAATCCTGATTAAAAAATATTGCAATAACTTGATTTAGTTGCTAATGTGTGTAGGTACGACAGCACAGGTGAACGCTCAGATTATTAGAGAGGTAAAATCAATGAGCCTTATCCATCCTGCCAAAAGTCTTTTATGTTGATTATTTGCATCGTGACAACGAGAAATTTCTGCTGGCAACAAGCAATAAAGGGGTATTGCAGATGAGCAGAAATAGTAGCTCCTATAGCGCACCGTGGCGTTAGCTATTCTTGTCACTGAATTGAAATTTGATTTTTGTTTACAGTTCATTAATCGTCTTACCTGGTGATTGCAAAGAAGGCAATGCATGAAGACGAAAAATGAATAATTTGGAGGTGAAAACCGATGAAGATTCAAGGAAAAGTTGCACTTATTACCGGGGCTTCCCGTGGGATCGGTAAAGCGATCGCTTTAGAATTAGCCAAACAAGGCATGAAAAGGTTAATATTGATAGCCCGCGATCGTCAAAAGTTAGCCGAAGTAGCCGCCGAAATCGAAGCTTTAGGCGTAGAAACCACAATCATGGCTTTAGACTTAACTCAATCAATCAACGTCAACATCGCTGTAGCCCAACTTTGGCGCAGTTATGGACCAATTCATCTACTGGTAAACTGTGCCGGAGTCGCACACCAAAACACATTTCTGCAATCAAAACTTCCCCAACTCCAAGAAGAACTATCTGTCAATTTGATGGGAATGTATACCCTCACCAGTTTGATAGCCAAACGCATGGTTAGTCAAAAAAGGGGGATTATTGTCAATGTCTCCAGTTTAATGGGGAAAGTTGCCGCCCCGACAATGGCCACATATTCTGCCACTAAGTTTGCAATTGTTGGATTTACCCAAGCCTTACGTCAAGAACTTGCCCAACACAATATCCGCGTTATCGCCCTCCTTCCTTCCCTCACTGACACAGACATGGCGCGTGACCTGCAATCATTTCGGGGCGTAATTCCCATGACACCCGAACAAGTCGCCCAAGCACTCGTGATTGGATTGCAAAGAGATACACCAGAAATCTTAGTAGGCTGGCAATCTCACTTAGCCGTATTATGCCAACGTCTCGCCCCTTGGTTACTAGAAATCATCCTGCAACTAGCAACACCCAAAAAACCACTACCTGATGCTGCGGGATAAAGTTCAAATTAGTTAAGTTTTGTTTCGCGCAGAGGCGCAAAGAGTTTTTTGTGTCTTTGCGTAAACTAAACTTAAAAAATGGTAGGTTGGGTTAAGCGAAAGCGCAACCCAACTAAAAATTTGATAGTCAGTAACCCAGCCCTAAAGGGACTGAGCTTGCAAGAGAAATCAAACAAGCTGTACTGACCAGACCACCTAGAAATAGGTAGCCGTTATTTGAGTCACGACACC
>JAKOGY010000135.1 GCA_028658405.1 Dolichospermum sp. ST_sed8
AGTAGGGTGTGTTAGCGACAGCGTAACGCACCATTTCAGGTTAAGTCAGAATTGCAGGTTATTAAATTTGCGTTCCTAAATTTACCACCCTTGATGTGTACAATAAAAACTGTTCATTTTTTAAGTTTTTCTAAAACTGTAGCCCGTGTGGGGTTAGTTGAAGATGATAAAGCTTTAATAAGAGTATTCGTAGCATCCTGGGCATAGTTGATGGTAGAAGTTTTAGTAGGTGAAGTAGGAAATATTATTTTTAATCCTGCGATCGCCTCGACTAATTATACTATTATCTACTACACAAGAAATACCTAATTCCTTTTTTTCACCTACTGGACATGGCTTAGTATATCTAACTAATCCAATACTAAAAATAATTAATGATAAGGTAGCTATTGCTGCTACAATAATCAGATTTCGATTTGATAGAGTAACTACGGGAAAAGTCTTTTGACTGTTATTTAATAGATTTATATTTAATGAATTATTTTCTTCTGCCCAGCTTTCAATTATAACATGATTTTGATGTAATTCTATATCAATCTGATTTTTTTTTTGCTCAATCTTAGATTCTGTTATAATTCCATATTTTTCTAATAACTTTAGTGGTTCTTTGCTGACAGCTTGATTTGGTGAAATGGCTATATTTTCAGCCTCTGCTGCTGCTGCAAGAATAACTTTCTGTTCAGAAATTAAGTTACTCCAAAATCCGTCTAAACCAGATTGAGCTACTTCAATTGCTGTTTCTACAATATCTTCAATATCTTGGCCGTTGAGCAGTACAATTATAAGCTTGAGATGGATTTATTCCATGTTCTACTAATGCTTGTTCAGAAGCCAATTTCTTTAAAAAGGAAGTTTTACCCATCCCTGGATCACCCCAAATGGCGAAATGGCTACGGTTACAGATTTGGTCAAAGGCAAAGTTAACTTCTGATGTGCGACCTATAAAATGTTCTGGAGGAACTGGTTTACCTGGAAAAAAGGGATTGGGAGACATAGTAGCTGTAAGTAGTTGAACAAAATTAGATTTATTTCTGGACAAAACTTATACAACTCGTGTATTTGTAAAGTACATCAGATATAGGGCTACTATTTGATTTTTGAACAGATACGTAGGGTGTGTTAGCGATAGCGTAACGCACCATTCTTAAGGATTTCGTGCGTTACGCGAAACGCTAACGCACCCTACAAATACGTAATTTTGTTCAAGGATCAAATCGGATTCCTATATGTAGAATCTGTTGAGACTAAGTAATTTTCAAGTTCTGACCATAAAAAACATATTTTTGGCAAGTCTTATTAGAGATAGACGTGTCAATTCATTAGTTCAGTATACTATTAGTAGTCTATGTGTTTTATATCTTAAAAGCAATATGCAAGCTGAATTTAACTTCTTTCAACACTGGTATCCTCTCGTACCTATAGAAGACTTAGAACCACAAAGACCAAAATCTATTACATTATTAGGAAAAAGATTAGTAATCTGGAAACCTACTCAATCAGAAACCTATCGAGTATTTTTAGATCAATGTCCCCACCGTCTCGCACCACTAAGCGAAGGTAGAATCGAAGATAAAACAGGTAACTTAATGTGTAGTTATCATGGTTGGGAATTTAATGGAAATGGTATTTGTCAACACATTCCCCAAGCAGAAAACCCAGAAATTGTCACTAAAAATCAAGATAATTTTTGTGTTATTTCCTTTCCAGTGCGTCAACAACAGGAAATACTTTGGGTGTGGCCAGATGAAAAAACAGCAGCAATAGCAGAAAATACACCTTTACCTTTATCACCACAAATAGACGCAGCGAAAGGATTTGTTTGGTCTAATTATATTCGAGATTTAGAATATGATTGGCAAACATTAATAGAAAATGTGGGAGATCCTAGTCATGTCCCTTTTGCTCATCATGGAGTACAAGGTAATAGAGAAAAAGCTGTACCTGTACCCCTCAAAATAGTCAAATCAACCATTGATTTAATTGAAGTAAATATTGAGAGAGGTTTACCTACAACAATTACATTTGAACCACCTTGTAGATTAGAATATGTAATGAATCTTGGTAACACGGGAAAAAAACTAGGTTTACTTGTTTATTGTATCCCTGTCTCTCCTGGCAAATCGAGAGTAGTCGCTCAATTTTCCCGTAACTTTGCCAAAAACTTACATCGGATTATTCCTCGTTGGTGGGATCATATTCATGACAGAAATCTAGTATTAGATGGTGATATGATGCTACTAAATCAGCAAGAGTATTTATTACAGAAAAAACAATTGAATCAAAGTTGGAAAACAGCTTATAAATTACCGACAAATGCTGATAAATTCGTAATTGAATTTCACAATTGGTTTGATAAATATTGTCAGGGAAAATTACCTTGGACAGATTTAGGAATTAATGTAAGTGAATCTACAACTATTAATGACAATCATGGGGAAATGTTGGACAGATATAAACAACATACTCAACATTGTAGTAGTTGTCGAACAACAGTTAAAAATCTAGAACGTTTGCAAATAGCACTTTTAGCATATTTTGTCATTACTATATCTGGAGTAGTTGTATTACCTGATAATTGGCGTTTACAGCTAGGTTTACCATTAGTAATTACAGCACTTTTAGGACTGGGAATTTATTCTTGGTTAAAATTTTCCCTCATTCCTAAATTCTACTTTGTAGATTATATCCATGCTGAAAAATAAATAATGAATAATATAGCAGGAGTCACAGAGTCAGGCTTTTGGGGTAAATTCTGTATCTTATGCAAATGAATACCGCTATAAACCAATTACCCATTACCAATTACCAATTACCCATTACCCATTACCAATTACCAATTACCCATTACCAATTACCAATTACCCATTACCCATTACCAATTACCAATTACCCATTACCAATTACCCATTACCCATGAACTAAAGTTTTAATTATAAACGTTGAAAATCCTGCTGTACCTCATTCCACAAAGCTTTATTAAATGGGTCAGTTTTTAAGGCTTTTTTCAGATAAATTCTAGCTTTTGGAAGTTGTTTTTCCGTAATTAAAGCTCGTCCCCAAATTTGATAGGCGATCGCTAACCATTGACGAACTTCTATATCTGCTGGTAAACGTGCCATTAAAGCCTCCGCTAAAGCGATCGCTTGGGGAAAACGCCTTTCTTGCAAAAACCGCTGCAATTGTTCATAAGTCTTCCACTTTAATCGTTGTTCAATATCCTGTAAATTTGGTGGCTGAGATATAACCGTTGTTTTTGGTGCTGCTGGTTGAGTCTGAACCTCTGTAGCACTATAAACATGAGTTTTTACCTCACTACTCCGGGGCTTAATTTCCTCTGGTGGTAATACAGTTTGCAGGAATTTATAAGCCTCTGTCACCGCAATAAATTTGTCTTTCGCTTTGATATTATTTGGGTTGATATCAGGATGATATTGCTGTACCAATCGGCGATAGGACGCTTTAACATCAGCAAAAGAAGCTCCTGACCTTAAACCTAATATCCGGTAATAATCTTCAAGATCCATGTTGCTTCGCTTCGCTCCCATTCAAAATTCAAAATTAAAAATTAAATTCAGAGGGAACAGGGAATAGGCACACCGGAACAGGAAAAACTCATGTTTAAAAACATGAGATTGAAATAATGACACTGTTTTTTTCGGGCTACGCATCTTGTAAAAACATCTTTTTTTTGACTGAAGCTCTAAACTGGTGCAAATGAGTGTTTCTTATCTGTTCCCTGTTCCCTGTTCCCTTCTTTTGTAAATTTTCAACTTTGAATTTTGAATCATTTTGCAGTATCTATGGACGTTCTTCAATCACACGATCAATTAAACCGTATTCCTTAGCTTCTTGAGCAGACATGAAAAAGTCACGATCCATATCTTTTTCAATCTTGCTTAAAGGTTGAGTAGTATTATCAGCATAAATTTGATTTAACTGACTACGAATTCGCAGAATTTCTCTAGCTTCGATTTCGATATCAGAAGCTTGTCCGCGAGTTCCACCAGAAGGTTGGTGAATCATAATCCGGGAGTGAGGTAAGGCCATGCGTTTACCCTTTGTCCCAGCAGCCAACAGGAAAGATCCCATAGAAGCAGCTAAACCAACACAGATTGTTACTACATCAGATTTGATGTGTTGCATGGTATCATAAATTGCCAAGCCGGATGTCACCATACCACCGGGGGAATTGATATATAAATAAATATCCTTCCCTGGATCATCGGAATCCAGATACAGCATGACAGCAATGATTTGGTTGGCAATTTCGTCATCTACATCTCTTCCCAGGAAAATAATTCTTTCCCGGTAAAGACGGTCATAGATGCTAATCCAATCTGTATATTGTCCACCAGGCATCCGGTAAGGAACTTTAGGCACGCCTATAGGCATTTGCGGTACTCCGTTTGTAATTAGTTGTTAGTCATTTGTCATTGGTCATTAATCATTAGTCATTAGTCATTAGTTATTAGTTATTAGTTATTAGTTATTAATAACGGATAACGAACAACTGACAACTGACAAGTTAAAGGACACTTGCGGGGAGTGGGGGATTAGCGAGTTCATCCTTCCTAAAAACTCTGTCAATCAAACCATATTCCCTAGCTTCGTCGGGGGTCATGTAGAACAGACGATCCATGTCTTTGCTAATTTTCGCACTGTCTTGTTCAGTAGTCTTAGCGAGAATTTCCAGCATTGAAGCTTTATTTGCCAAAACTTCCTTGGCACGAATTTGAATATCCGTTGCTTGTCCTTGGGCATAGCTCTTAGGCTGATGCAAGATAATGGAAGAGTTGGGCAAACTAGCACGACAACCTTTTGTCCCAGCACTAAGAATCATCGCTGCCATACCCATTGCCGAACCAATACAAATGGTGTGGATAGGAGGCTTGATATATTTCATAGTGTCATAGATAGCGAAGGCTTCGGTTTCAAAACCGATAGGTTCGCCACTGTAACTAGAAGTACCTGTAGAGTTGATGTAGATTTTAATTGGTTTTTCGGGATCATCGGACTGTAAATACAGCAGTTGGGCGACAATTAATTCCGTTACAGACGGAACAAGTGGCATACCCAGATAAACAATCCGCTCCTTCAATAGTAGAGAGGGCAAATCTGGTGGTGGTGTCCGGTAGGAACTATCACCGGAATAGGGGGCTTGCACAGCCTTGAGGTGAGAAATATCCATAGCAACTGAATCGCCTAAAACTATGCCGTTAACTGTATTACATCCTAGCGCGATGTCTGGGAGATTTAAGGTGCGGATTTCTGCTATGTTAACGAATTTTCCGTTAACTGGGGTTGTATGGCGATAAAATCTGGATATTTTTGTCTATTCATCTTTGATTTCACATAAAGAAGCAAATTTGATCAAATTGCTGATTTTGAGAATGAGGTAGATTGATTTCTGAGGAGATAATGTCCGTTATAATGGGTTTTGATGACTCATATCAATTTTAGAAGTTATGTTTTATGGGTAAGAATCATTTTAAGAAAGCAATATTATCTTTGGAATTTCGTATTGCTGAACACAAAGAAAAAATTAGGCTAGAATTAGATAATGATTTTCGATATTCAGGTTTAATTAACCACTGAGAACAAGAAATTAGAGCTTTTGAACAAGGAATAAAACAAGCATTAAAATATTGTTGATTAGGACAGGCTAGAAGCCAATTCCACAAGAATATTATACTTATTGTGGTGTGGGCATCCTGCCTGCCCATATTATATTTAATTGTGCCTACCTACCTACCATTCTCATCGTCCTGATCCAAATCAATGGATTAATTGGCGGATTAGAAAAACAGACTGAGAACCTGAATTAAACTAAATTAATATGCTAGATAGGACTGTCTAAATCTTATCTAGTAATAGTTCCAATCTATAGGAGTTAATCATTATGCTTCCGATTGATAAATGTGTGGTTTGTAATGGCAACTTATTAGAAACTAAAGTAACAGAAATTATCAAAGGTGGTAGTAATACCGCAACATTACAAGTAAATGCTTTAGTTTGCCAAAATTATGGAGAACGTTTTTATCATGCAGATACAATCAGAAAATTTGAAAATATTAAACTCAAATTAGAAAGACAAGAAACTCAAGATTTAACTCCAGTAGGTCAATCTTTTGAAGTTGCATAATATAATAACCAAATCAACAATAATTGTAGGTTATTAAATGGGAACTTTTGGATGTTTAGTTTGTAAAGTTTTATCAGCAAGAAGGAGAAATACAGAAGCAAACAGAAACTTGGGAATATTTGCGTCAAGAAATTGATGAAAATCCCTTTTAAATTTGATATAAATTTGAACTCATTGTGATGAAGATTGGCAAAATTTGATTGCTGATGAGTTGGAATATTTAGCGGATGATTAGAGCGATCGCATCATAAAACATGGAATAATATAAATGACTCCATGATAAAAACCCCTGTTATGTCTGATACACCCAGCAAAATCCAAGAATTCATCAATTTTGCTCGTTCTCTCAAAGGCTATGAAAAAGGTGAGGGACAGGAATTTTGCGTAAAACTTTTCCAAGCATTTGGACATAAGGGATGTATTGAAGCAGGTGCAAAACTGGAGTATCGAATTAAGTCAGATGGACAACATACAAAGTTTGCAGATTTGGTATGGCGGCCACGACTACTATTAGAAATGAAAAGTCGTGGTGAAAAGCTAGAGAAACATCATAAACAGGTCTTTGAATATTGGCATGAATTAAAACCAAAACCTCGATATGTTGTTCTTTGCAATTTTGATGAATTTTGGATTTATGACACCCAGTTTCAAATTGAAGAACCTGTAAACTTTGTCAAACTAGAAGAATTACCAAAGCGATATGAGGCTTTAAGTTTCCTATTTCCTGGAAATCAGGGATTTAACGCCAATAATACAGATATTATATCTTACGATAATATTCCTCCTAATGGAGTTTTACAGTTTGTTGGACGTGAAGACGAAGTTAAAAAGCTAGATGAACTGTTACAGCAACAAAATGGACGAAAAATAGCTGTAATTGTAGGAATGGGTGGAGTTGGAAAAACAGAACTTGCGAAACAATACGCATTAAGACATTTACAAAATTGTCGAGAGAATAAATCAAATATATCTACAGGTGGTGTTTGTTGGTTAGATGGTAGAGATGGAGATATAGCTAGACAGATAGTTAATTTTGCCCGAAGTTTTTTAAATTTGAATCCGCCGGAAGATTGGGATATACCAACGCAGTTAAATTATTGCTGGCGAAATTGGCGAACTGGTGAATGGCTGATAGTAATAGATGATGTCACTGACTATGGAAAAATTAAACCTTATTTACCACCAGAATCATCAAGTTTTACAATACTTCTTACCAGACGAGAAAAATTAGGACGTTCATTTGCACATTTGCAACTTGAAACACTCCAACCACAGCCAGCACTAGATTTATTAAAGTCTTTAGTTAGTGCTGAACGCATTGAACAGGAATTAGAATTTGCTGAAAAAATATGTAATTGGTTGGGTTATTTACCTTTGGGTTTGGAGTTAGTTGGACGTTATTTAGATCGTGATCCTGATTTATCGCTAAAGACAATATTATCTTTATTAGAAAAAAAGCGGTTAAGACATAAATCAATTATAGAAGCTGATGCTACGATGACAGCTAAACTAGGGGTAAATGATGCCTTTGAATTAAGTTGGGAACGTTTAGATGAAAATGCCCAAGAATTAGGCTGTATGTTAAGTTTGTTTGCTTTAGCTGATATTCCTTGGGAGTTGGTAAAAAAGGCTTATCAAAATTTACCAGTTTCAGAAGATGGAGAAATTGATTTAGATATTGTAGAAGAAGCTAGAGGAGATTTATTAGATTTTAATTTATTGGAACGTACTGGTGAGAGAAGTTATAGAATACATCCTTTAATTCGGGAATTTTTGTGGGAGAATCGGGAAAATTCAGCGAAAGTAGATGATTTTAAACAAGGGTTTGTGAATACGATTGTTGATATAGCAAAACAGTTTAATAAATTACTGACTATTCAGCAAGTTAATAATTTTTCTCCCATTATACCTCATATAGCTGAAGTAGAGAATCATCAATATTGTAAAGAATTTGATGGTAATTTATTAATTATATCCTTGAGAGGAGTGGCTGAATTTTATATATCTCAAGGATTATATAAACAGGCTGAATTATATTATCAAAAGTGCTTGTCTTTAACAAAACAATACTATGGTTTAGATCATCCATTTCTATCAATTAGTATTCACAATTTAGCAGAAACATCATGTAAACAGGGACGATACAGTGAAGCAGAAGATTTATGTAAAGAAGCGTTAAAAATAATTAAATATCCGCAAGAACAACAAATAAATAGTTTCTATGTATCTGAGTTTATTAGAACATTAGCAGTGATTTATTACTATTTAGGTAAATATAGTGAAGCTGAAATGGTATGTAAAGAGTCTTTAGCATTGCTCGTACAATATTCTCAGGAAAGGAAAAGAGACGAATTCACTACTATTTTAAGTAGCTTAGAGGATTTATGGAGTAAATTAGCACTTATTTATGAAGCACAGAATCGCTATAGTGAAGCAGAAGTTTTATATGTCAAGGCTTTTAAAATATTAGAAGGCTTTCTAGCAGAAGGAGAAAATGAAGCAGCAATTGAAATGATAAGTCTAATGAACAATCTAGGCTTACTATACAAACGTCAAAGTCGCTACAGTGAGGCTGAATCTATATATTTACAAATTCTTGATTTTCACAAATATTTTCAAGGAGAAAACCACCCAGACTTAGCATCTTATTTAAATAATTTAGCAGAGCTTTACCATCAACAAGGTAGATATAAAGAATCTGAAAAGCTACATAAAGATGTATTAGATATCAGGCAAAAATTATTAGGTGATGAACATCCATTATTCGGTCAAACACTCAATAATCTAGCATTGCTATATCATTCTATGAAACGCTATAAAAAAGCTGAAGCTTTATGTGATAGAGCATTAAATATTTACAAAATTTCATTAGGAAATGAACATCCTGATCTTGCAATTACCGTCAACAACTTAGCAATGATATATGAATCACAATGCCGATATGACGAGGCTGAAAATTTTTATTCTCAATCTTTAGAAATGAACATAAAATTGCTAGGAGACAATCATAGAGATGTAGCTACTAATATCAATAATTTAGGAGCAATTTATTTAAAAACTGGACGTTATGAAGATGCTGAAATATATTTTATGCAAGCTCTAGAAATAGATAAAAAAATTCTGGGAGATAAACATCATGAAGTAGGTAATGATTTAGGTAATTTAGCAACGCTTTACTTTATGCAGAAAGAATTTAAGAAGGCGGAAAAATGCTTACAGCAATCTTTAGATATTTATCAGGAACGGTTAGGTTCAGATCATACAAATACTATTAAGTCTATAAAAAGTTTAGAAATAATTCGCACTCATCTGAAATTTGCCAAAAGCGAATTACCCAATTTTAAACCAAAATCCAAAAAAGGAAATTCTCAAAACAAACCTAAAGGCTTTGGCAAAAAATAACCCTCTCTTTCTTTATATCTTTGCACGAAATAAAACCTAAATCTATTTTTGGAATTTATCCCTCAATCTTCTTATGATTTGATATATTAAATAAAATAGCAGGTAATAAAAATATGCAAAGTATCAAAATTCGCTCCTACGTAGTTCAAGAGGGGGGTGCTTCATTTAGATATCCCTCTGGAGATGAGAGAAACAGAATTAGAAGTAACAGTCACATTTGAACCTGTGAATCAAACAATTAAAATCGTACAAAATGAAGAAGTCAATGATTTAGAATGGCATGATTTTATTAATAGCACTTACGGTTGTTTAGCAGATGACCCAATTATTAGATATCCTCAAATTGAACATGAAGCAAAAAGAAGCAATAAAATGCTTTACTGATAAGATTATTGCAGGAGGTTAGAAATCATTATGACAACACATCAACCAACAGTAATTACCAGTTATAATCTTTACGAACAAGATTTTTACCTGTGGATAGAAACAACATCTAAACAATTAAAAGCAGGGAAATTTACAGAAATTGATTTAGCAAATTTGATAGAAGAAATTGAAAGCATGGGAAAAAGTGAAAAACGGGAGTTGAAAAGCCGTTTAATTGTGCTATTAATGCACTTACTAAAATGGCAATATCAACCCGAAAAACGCAGTGAAAGCTGGCGTAGTACGATTACAGAACAACGTATTTGTATTGAATTATTATTAGAAGATAGTCCTAGTTTGCAACCTCTACTTATAGAAATATTTACAGATTGTTATGAAAAAGCTCGTTTAAAAGCATCTGAAGAAACAGGAATGAAATTAAATTTCTTTCCTAAAGAATCTCCTTTTACTTTAGAAGAAACCCTAAAAAATTCCTTTTTGAATAATTAAATTCTAGGTTCTACCGTTCCTCTTGTGATAAAACATTCTTTTAATGTATCCAAAACTGTTGCTGTACATGGGTTATTAAAATTCTCACAGAGATTTCTGATTTAAGCTGTATAAAATTTATATCACTAAACATATTTTGGTTATTTCACGTCCACATACTTAGTCGGTTTTAACCGACTTGAGCTATTAGACAGGGAATTGATTCCCTGTCTAGAAGAATGGCTGATAAAATGTTCGGGGTATAGATTTAAAAACTTTAAAAATTCCGAACTAGATGCTTATTAAACTGGCATTTCAATTTCATTATGCAAGAGAAAAGCCTGAGGAGCGTAACTTATTTATAGACAATATTTGTTTTTCTTGCTATTAAATCAATCGATAAATAACTGCTCCAGTAGATTCGTGATTAGCTATTTCCATTAATCCATCAGCACAAATAGTCTCAAGAATGGAGCGAATTTCTGAAGTGGGTTTGCTAAGTTCAATAACTGCATCAGCCATGGATATACTTCCACCTTTATTTTGCGCTAATTTTAAAAGAGCGATAATATCATTTTGCTTAGATATTGCAGGTGTTATTGCTCTTTGGGAAACCTGTTGCGGTGGTAGTTGAATACTAGAAAGATCAGAACCTGATCCTGGTATTTGTCCTGTAACTTGTCCACCAAGATTAACCACAACAGTTTGGGTATTGGATTGATTACCACCGCGTAATGCCAAATATTTAAGGTTCTTCTCATCCACCATTGCAGGAATTAGCGCCAAATCTATAAGCTGACCAAAACCAAACAAACCCCAGGTAAAAAGATAGATAAGACCTGATAGTGGTTTACCAGCATAAAAACGATGAATACCACCTAATCCTAAACACCAGAGTAGGCAAAGTAAATAAGCAGTGCTTTTATTAATCATGATTGATAGTGTGTGTAGTCTACGAACAAAAATAGCACATTAAGACTTGTATTTGATTTTTTTCTTAAATCCGTGTTTTTCGGGTTTCCACTTCTAAAATTGGTATTTCTGTTACTGACTTATCATAACCAGTTGAGGAGAGCTATTATTTATATCTTTTCCGTACTAGGGAAGATGTCGTGTGAAGTTATCTATAAAATTATGTATGTCTAGATTAGATAGGAAATAGAGATTATGAAAGTTAATTTACAACTAGCATTAAATGATACTGGTATAGATGCCAAGCAAACCAGCACTCAACGTCAATTAGCAATTTCCGTTTCTGCCAGTGGTGAAACCATAGATCGAACTGTACCATTAAATTTATGCTTAATACTTGATCATAGCGGTTCAATGATGGGAAAATCCCTGGAAACTGTGAAAACCGCTGCTAGTTTATTAGTAGATCGGCTAACTTCTGAAGATCGCCTCAGTATTGTAGTTTTTGATCACCGTGCCAAGGTTTTAATCCCCAATCAGTTAATTACAGACCGAGAACATATCAAAAAGCAAATTAAACAACTCACCGCTGATGGGGGAACTGCTATTGATGAGGGTTTACGCTTGGGAATTGAGGAGTTAGCTAAGGGTAAACATGATACCGTTTCCCAAGCATTCTTGCTCACAGATGGCGAAAATGAACATGGAGATAACGATCGCTGTTTGAAATTTGCTCAACTAGCAGCCAGTTATAATTTAACGCTGAATACATTGGGATTTGGTGACAATTGGAATGATAAAGTTTTAGAAAAAATTGCTGATGCTGGGATGGGAACGTTGTCTTATATTCAACACCCAGATCAGGCTGTATCTGAATTTGGGCGATTGTTTAGTCGAATGCAAACAGTGGGATTGACTAACGCTCAACTATTATTATCCTTAACGCCAAATGTGCGGTTGGCAGAACTCAAACCCATAGCCCAAGTTTCTCCAGATACCATTGAGTTACCAGTACAACCCGAAAGTGATGGACGGTTGGGGGTAAGGTTAGGAGATTTAATGAAAGACGGGGAACGGGTAGTTTTAGTTAATATTTATGTGGGACAGTTGCCAGAAGGTAAACAGGCGATCGCTAATATTCAAGTTCGCTACGATGATCCTGCCCATAACCAAATCGGGTTATACTCCCCCAATCTACCAATTTATGCTCATGTCACCGGGGTCTACCAACCAGCACCAAATCCCCAGGTACAACAGTCGGTTTTAGCTTTAGCCAAATATCGGCAAACCCAGTTAGCAGAAACGAAATTACAGCAAGGCGATCGCGCTGGGGCGGCCACGATGTTACAAACGGCGGCTAAAACAGCTTTGCAAATGGGAGATACTAGTGCGGCAACGGTGTTACAAGTTTCTGCTACACGCTTACAAGCCGGGGAAGAGTTATCCCAAAGCGATCGCAAAAAAACCAGAATTGTCTCAAAAACTGTTTTGCAAGATGCTTCTCCTCAATGAAAGTTCAACTAACATCGGCTCTAAATGATACTAACGTTGATGCTGCCCAACAAAGTAATCAACGCCAACTCTCAATTTCCATTTCCGCAATTCCGTCTGAGTTTGAACAAAATTTGCCATTGAATCTGTGCTTGATTCTCGATCAAAGTGGTTCTATGTCCGGTGAACCCATGAACATCGTGCTTCAAGCAGTTGAGCAATTATTGGATCAGTTAAAACCAGGAGACCGAGTTTCCGTGATTGGTTTTGCTGGCACTTCTGGAGTCATTATCCCCAACCAAATCGTCCAAAATATAGAAATCATCAAAACTCAGCTAAAAGCCAAATTAAAGGCTGCTGGCGGTACTGTAATTGCGGAAGGTTTATCTTTAGGGATTACAGAATTACTCAAAGGCACAAAAGGGGCTGTTTCCCAAGCCTTCCTCCTCACAGATGGACATGGGGATAATGGCTTACAGATTTGGAAGTGGCAAATTGGACCTAATGACAATAAACGTTGTTTGCAACTTGCCCAAAAAGCCGCCAAACTCAATCTGACAATTAACACCCTGGGTTTTGGTCATGACTGGAACCCAGATTTACTAGAAAAAATTGCTGATGCTGGGGGTGGAACTCTCGCTTATATCGAGAATCCCGAACAAGCAGTAACTCAATTTGCGAGGCTATTTCGTCGGGTGCAATCAGTGGGGTTAACAAATGCCCACTTACTCCTATCTTTCATTCCCGCTGTGCGGCTGGCAGAACTTAAACCCGTTGCCCAAGTTGCACCAGATACCATCGAACTACCAGTAGAAACCGATGCCAATGGAACTTTGGTGGTGCGGTTGGGAGACTTAATGAAAGATGCCGAAAGGGTAGTTTTAGCGAATATTTATCTGGGACAATTACCAGAGGGGAAACAAGTCATTGGCCATATCCAAATTCGCTATGATGATCCGTCTCTGAATAAACAGGGATTACTTTCTCCGTTGATGCCAATATATGCTAATTTCACCAAGACCTATGGACCTGCTCTCAATGCTCAGGTGCTACAGTCAATTTTGGTATTAGCTAAATATCGCCAAACTCAATTAGCCGAGGCAAAATTAGAACAAGGCGATCGCATTGGGGCAGCAACCATGCTCCAAACTGCTGCTAACACCGCTTTACAAATCGGTGACACCAATGCAGCTACAGTGTTACAAGTTTCGGCAACTCGCTTACAAGCTGGTGAAGACTTGTCCGAAAGCGATCGCAAAAAGACGAGAATGGCATCAAAGACTGTTTTGAAAGCATAGCTGTAGGGTGGGTTTAAAAGCCTACCCTATAGGTTTTTCAACAATTTTTGCGTAAGCGATCTGCTTGCAGCAGCGCTTCGCTATCGCTAAAAAACCACCATAGATATCCGCCATATCATATCTTATTAAATTTGTACACACCTTATAGGAAGATGAATAGGAATAATATAAGGTTTAAAGTATTCATATATGGTAAACACCTGGTATATATAAAGGCTTGGCTCACAGCCAGGCCTTTTTTATGTTTAAAGTAGTTAGTAAAATTTCATACATATTAATGCTCTTATTACTAATATGTGTTATTAACGTGATATATCATATTTGGAATAAATTGTACACATACTATAGGAAGATGATCTGTGACCAGAGTAGCACTAAATTAATTGAGTACGTTGTTAAGCACAGCAATTATGGAGGTTTGGTTATAGCACCAAACCTTTTTTTTAGTATGATTGCCATAATACAGGATTACTAATTTGATTTTTTAAATACCTGTAGGGTGGGCATTGCCCACCGGATATAGATTTTACTCAACATTGACTAAACTACTGACTATTTTATGGCTTCGCCACGCAAGCTATCAGAAATTATTTAGGACTGCTATAGATCCCACATTCCGCACCCCAACTGTCACAGAGGGAAATTACTGATAAAAAACAGCTAAGGAAGAATAAAACCCACATTCCGCACCCCAAC
>JAKOGY010000136.1 GCA_028658405.1 Dolichospermum sp. ST_sed8
ATTCCTGGGATTATATCCATTCAAAAATCAGCATTTAAATACCACAGTGAATAAATTCACTCGTGTTGCTTCCCTCTTTTGGGAGCCAAGCCACTGAGTTTCCCACATACCGCGAGGTCTTATGAACAAAAATAATATTCAAAACTATCGGTTTGTCTGTACCTTGACTTTTGGTGATATCTACGGTCAGATTATCGTTTGGTTAATTACGATTACCATTAGCTTGGCATCAGCTTTAGCCTTAATGGGTGCAAAAAGACCAGTATACGCTTTAGCTACTGTAGGTCTTGTTGTCCTCTTATCCCTGCCTTTTTTACTTTTTGCCTTTGTGACGACTTTATTAAACAACATTGAACTCAATGCTGTAGAGCCAAAAACACAGACAGAAACAACACAAACTAATATTCCCCAACAAAATCCCATCCAAGCAACTAGCTAAAGGGAATTTTATCAATTTACAATTTTTCTATTACCCTGTCTTGTAGACGGGGAATTTTTTTATTGGTTGTTAAATAATGCTAGAACATGATGTAATTATTGTTGGTGGCGGTTTGGCTGGATGTCGAGCGGGGCTGGAAATTGCCCGAATTAATCCTAGTTTAAAGGTAGCGGTAGTTGCCAAAACTCACCCCATTCGCTCTCATTCGGTGGCTGCTCAAGGTGGTATGGCGGCTTCTTTGAAAAATGTTGATGATCAGGATAGTTGGGAAGCGCACGCTTTTGATACTGTTAAGGGTTCGGATTATTTGGCTGATCAAGATGCAGTGGCAATTTTAACCCAAGAAGCGCCAGATGTGGTGATTGATTTAGAACATCTAGGGGTGTTATTTTCCCGTTTACCTGATGGTCGCATTGCTCAACGGGCTTTTGGTGGACATTCTCACAATCGCACTTGTTACGCTGCTGATAAAACTGGTCATGCAATTTTACATGAGTTGGTGAATAATCTCCGCCGCTATGGTGTGCAGATTTACGAAGAATGGTATGTAATGCGCCTGATTTTAGAAGATGGTCAGGCTAAGGGTGTGGTGATGTTTCATCTCTTGGATGGACATATTGAGGTATTACGGGCAAAGGCTGTGATGTTTGCCACTGGGGGTTATGGTCGGGTTTATAACAGGACTTCCAATGATTATGCTTCCACTGGTGACGGTTTGGCGATGACGGCTTTGGCTGGTTTACCTTTGCAGGATATGGAGTTTGTCCAGTTTCATCCAACGGGGTTGTATCCTGTGGGAGTCCTGATTTCTGAGGCTGTGCGCGGAGAAGGGGCTTATTTAATTAATTCCGAGGGCGATCGCTTTATGGCCAATTATGCCCCCAGTCGCATGGAATTAGCCCCTCGTGATATTACCTCAAGGGCGATCGCTCTGGAAGTTCGGGCTGGTCGAGGTGTAAATAAAGATGGTAGTGCAGGTGGTCCTTGTGTCTATCTGGATTTACGTCACATGGGTAAGGAAAAAATCATGAGTCGTGTGCCTTTCTGCTGGGAAGAAGCCCATCGTCTCGTCGGTGTGGATGCTGTGACTGAACCTATGCCCGTGTGTCCTACTATTCATTATTGTATGGGTGGTATTCCTGTGAATACTGATGGTAAAGTCCGCAATAGTAATGATGGTTTTGTGGAGGGCTTTTTTGCGGCTGGAGAAACTTCTTGTGTGTCTGTGCATGGAGCGAATCGTCTCGGTAGTAACTCGCTGTTAGAATGTGTAGTTTATGGCAAAAGGACAGGGGCAGCGATCGCTCATTATGTCCAAAATCGTCAGTTACCATCAATAGATGAAGCACGGTATATTAAGGAAGCCGAGCAACAAATTCAAACTTTAATAGAACAACCAGGACAATATCGAATTAATCAAATTCGTCAATCTTTTCAAGATAATATGACTGAATACTGTGGCGTTTTCCGCAATCAAGAATTAATGAGTCAGGGATTGGAGAAAATTGCCGAATTACAACAAAAATTTTCACAAATATATTTAGATGACAAAGGAACTAGCTGGAATACAGAATTAGTTGAAGCTTTGGAATTACAGAGTTTAATGGTAGTGGGACAAACAATTTTAACTTCAGCTATAAATCGTCAAGAAAGTCGCGGCGCTCATTTTAGAGAGGATTTTTCTGGAAGGGATGATAATAAGTTCTTGAAACATACAATGGCTTATTATTCACCAACGGGAATTGATATTCAATATCGTCCGGTGACAATTACAATGTTTGAACCAAAGGAACGGAAGTATTAAGAGGTAATTGGTAATTGGTGAGATTCTGTACTAAAAATACAATCTCATTAGCTAATTAAATAGTTAGTTATACTCAACATGGCTTAATTATTTGATTTAAGCGTGTAGATGTTTAGCAGTGAAACCTATAACCCGTCTGGGAATGATAGCGTAGCGTGGCGTAAGCCATATTCCCAGTCTAATAGCCAAAGTCATCTAAAGATGACTAAATATCCCGAAAATCTTTAGTCTACTAAAGTAGACTTTGGTTATTAGCCCTGAAATATGGCTTACGCCACGCTACGCTATCATTTCTGGGCGGGTGTGGAAGCCAACAGATAAGTAGGGGCGTATTGCAATACGCCCTTACTTAAGTTTCTATCGTTCAAAACTTGAATTTGAGATTAAACCCAAATCTTAACTAAATCTCTAGAAATTGGTTTTCTACTTTAATTTATAAAATCTGAATCAATGCCTTTATAGTGGTTAGTAGGTAGGCACAATTAAACATAATACGGGCAGGCAGGATGCCCACCCCACAATAATATTATACTTATTGTGGGGTGGGCTTCTAGCCTGCCAAGAGTCAACAATATTATTTTGATATTTATTTTTTGCCTATTAGCAATTTCATCAAATGCGTGACCAGGAATAAAGTCTTAATCATCTACTTGTGCTTAGGTTGAAAATTCGGCAGTTCTACAGATGCTAAAGATTTACGTCCCTTGGGTGGTCGTTGTGGATAAATCAATGGTGAAGGAGACATATTATCAGATGTATTATCAGCTAATAACTCCGTCAAAATATCATTAGTTGGTAAACTAGATTTTGTTTCCGGGGAAATATCTAACCAAAAATCTTCCATTTCCACAGTATTTATCTGATGGTTGAAGGACGGAGAAATAATTGGTAATTCCTGGATTAGTGATAGTGAAAAATCTTCCTTTCCAGAATTTTCAGTAATACCATAAGGATCAATTTCTATTGGTACATCATGTTGAATTATTATTTCTGGTTGTTCATGATTTTCAGAAGTAGATACTAAACTTTCCAAAACAGATGTGTCAGTTTGATGAATGTTTACCTCAGTTTCTATCTCCTGGGTCGTCGCTTCATCCGGTAATGGCGTAATAAAAAACCGATGAATTATCCCTTCTAATTGCTGGTCTAGGGATAATACTTCAGAATTATCTACAGTTGTTGATTTTATAGTTGATTCATTAACTTGTGTAGGCTGAGAGATTGATTGTTCTTGATGATGTGTATACTTTTCAGCCGTTGTTGCTGTCTGTTTAACCCAAGAACTATTAACAGAATCGTGCAGAGAATCTCCTTCTCCTGTCCAAGGTCGAATAGGTTGGGCGTTGGGAAACAAAGATCTGGCTTTGCGGGAGAATCTCGTTTGTTTGTGGATGACATCATGGGGATGATGGATATGATCTTCTAAATTCTCATGACTAGGAATCGGAGTATCTAGACATTTTTCCAGCGCCGATTTAAATTGCATAGTCTGTCGTTGTTGACGCATTAGTCTAGCCCGCAATTCACGACAAGTATTTTCAGAGTGTAATAACTGCTGGGACTCTTGACTGTAATTAGTTTGTAGTAGAGAACATTCTCTTTCTAAATGCGCTAATCGTTGTTGGCTAATTTGCAAATTAGCTTTATAATTTTCAATACAAATTTCTTGTTCTTGAACTGTTTTTACAGAGGTTTCTAACTGCTGATACAGAGAATGGATTTGCTCTTGACCAGCGGAAAGTTCTTGATTTTGTTGGTTAAACATGGATTCCGTAACATTAGACCGTGTTTTGTGCCACTGCAAAATCTTTTCGGCTTCAGCTAATTCAGTTTTTAACTGCTCTACCTGAGTATATAGATGATTATTAGCTGTAGTTAATTCTGTATTTAACTTGAGTAACTGCTGAAATTCTAAATTAACCTGTGCTTGTTGATCAATGTTAGGTTCTGCAATCCAGTCTTGTTGGTTGCTGTCTTCCAATTTTTCCATAACTACGGTTTCACATTAACAATCCGTTTATAGTGAGTGAAGTTGAACTATAGTTGACCGATAGCGTGGCTTGAACTTTGTGAAAGATAAATTTGTTACGGTCATATTATAATTATTTACAAATACGTAGCCGTCATTATTTATTTACACAAAGAAAAATTGACAGTGGATATTTAATAATTGTCAATTATCAGTTGTCAATTGTCAATTAATTAAGGTAGCCAATGGGGATGAAAGCCCACTAGAGGCAGTTGTTCAGGTTTAATATCAATGTTGGTATTATCAGCAAGAGGTAGCAAAGGCATTAACCAAAGACTACTACTAGCAATCGGTTCACCATCATCAGTTTTTAAGGTGTTTGCGGGTAATGGTGTAGTGTTATTGGTAATGGGGACTACTTGGTCAAATAAGAAGCCTAAACCGTCGGGGGCTAAACTGGTTTGCACATTGCGTTGAGCCGGAGGTAAAAGCATCAGTGGTTTTTGCTTTCCTGTTTTCAAGTCAATGGATATCAAGTAGGGTTGTTCTATGTATTGTTCTTTAGAAATAAGTTGTGTAACTAAGCAGTAAAGACTAGGGGAAGCAGAATCAAACTGACAGCTAAGAATTGAGCCTGTAGTTTTTAATAATTGTTTTTGTACGCCTTGGTTGGTGACTAAAAACAAATCTCTCGTATAATCAGTATTAAATTTGACCATTGCTGCCTGAGAACCGTCTTTAGAGAAAGCTTGGACTAAACCAAATTGCGGCAGAAAATCGAGAGGTTTACCGCTATCACCTTCTAAAGATACAATTGCTGTTCCCTCACCTTGGGAAACTGCTACGGCTTTGCTATCGGGTGTAATCAGAAAATCTCCACCAGGTTGCCCTTGTAAACGTTTTGGGGTGGGTTTTTCGCCGGATTGATCATTGCTGGTTGATAAAGACCACAGAGCAAAGTCACCGGGATTATCTCGTTTACCTCGTTGAATAACAATGATTTTTCCATCTGCGGAGAGGTCAAATTTGAGATTTTGATATTCTTTATTATCTAAAATTAGGTCTACTTTACCAGGGGCTGCTGTTTCCCCTCCAATTTGACTAGGGATACCTGTAGTAACTGTATAAAGTTGGGCTGAAAGTAGATCAGGATTTTTAGAAGAACGGGCAGAGAAGAGGATTTTTTCACCATTGGGGAATGGCTCAAAATCCATGATAATTAAGTCTTTGGGGGTAAGGACTTTTTTTTGTTCTTGGGTTAAGTTATAAAGTACCAACTGCCCTTGGATGTCTGGGGCAGATCCAATGTAAAGGATGACACGATTACGGGTGGCAAAGCTACCTGTAAAAGGCTGCATGACGCGGTTTTGTCCTTCTGCTTGAGAATATTTATCTTTACCTTTTTCTAATTTGACTTGGTAATTTGTCCCATAGGGGGCTGGTGTGAGCAGTGTATATACCATTCTTCTCCCTGCCCAACTGGTTTTACCGGCTAGAGGTGGATCTATTTTTAAATTCTCCTCAATGCTTTTCCAGTCCATTGGCCGACTAAAGGTGAGGGAAAAGGAAAGATCCTCTGCGCCAATTTGTTGGTTTTCCCAGGTAAAGTTGCGGACACCAGGTTTGACTACATCCCCTTTCCAGATGATCAACCCAATCAGCATACTCAGTAGGAGCATGACGGCGATCGCAACTCTGTCTAATGGTTGAATAAGTTTATAGGATTTGTTCATTGGTCAGTTGTCAGTTGATCACTGACTAATAACTGTAAGGATTTTGAGGTTGAGGAATTTTTTTCAGCGCGTTAGCTTTGATAGTTAATTGGCGCTTTTGGGCAATGGTTTGGGTTGTCATTTGTCCTTCTATTTCTAACCATGTATCAGGAGGGTACTGTTGACGTGAGCCTGATATTTGCACTGGTAATCCCACAGGATAGGCATCTGCGGCGCAGCAGGTGAGGATAAACCGGGCTAAAAACATATAGTCTTCAGTGACGTTAGGTTGATGAATCACAAATCCCTGAACTTTTACTTTTTGTCCTATGTATGCGTCGGGTTCAGGATAGACATTTAGTGTCCTTACCCAGTCTACAAGCGATCGCTCCTCTGGACGAACTGTAGCCCGAAATGCTTGAGGTTGGGTGCGAGTAGCACCAATTGATTCTGTGACACCCCGATCTAGTGCTGTTTGACTAGCAAAGGCACGGGGTGTAATAATTAATCCTAAAATTGCCGCTGTTAATAGCAGGAAACTCCCCCAACCAGGCGGAAATAAGCTAATATGTGGAGCATTAGATACTTCAGGTCGGCGGCGGTGTTTCCAAAGTTCTAACCCTTTAAAAAAACCAATAACTAATAAAGCTATTCCCGCCAAAATGGCTAACCAAAAGTAATCAGGGTGAATCAACAGGTAAAGTTTCCCTGTCAGCCAGTATTTCAACATTAAAATACCCCAAGCCGTAATGGCTACCACATCTAACCAAGGAATGAATTTATTTGGGGCTTTAGTTTGGGAATTCAGCATTAATGACGGTTGATGGTTGACTGTTGACGGTTGACTGTTGACAGTGAATAAGATGATTGGTAAGTCATTTGATCAAATTACCAAATACATATTTCTCAATCTCTAATTTCTATAGTCCCACCTTTCTAGGATTTAAACCCCATACCCTATACCCCACACCCCCACATTTCTTTTTTGCAACAACTTACAACTAACATCAGATTACGTGCAGATTCAGGAATAAGGTGAATAAAAGTGTCAACAGTCCTGCTAAGGAAAAGAGATAGAAGAGGGCTTTGGGTTTAAAAATTGATAACATCAAACCAATGCCTTTGATATCAATCATTGGTCCAAATACTAGAAACGCTAATAATGACCCGCTAGTAAATGTGGAAGCAAAAGACAGGGCAAAGAAGGCATCAACCGTAGAGCATATTGATACAACTGCTGCTAATACTAGCATAGCTAAAATTGAAGTAATTGGCCCAGCACCAAGACCGAGAATTAGTTCACGGGGGGCTAAAACTTGAATGGCTGCGGCTATTGCACTTCCTAGTACCATTACTCCTCCCAATTCCCGCAATTCTTGGACAACATTATCTAAGAGGGAGCGAAGTTTCTCTGGTAAGGGTTTATCGAGGTTAGAAATTGCCGCAGCTTCACCGTAATTATTATCTATGCGTTTTGATGCTCCCGTTGTTCCACCAAGAATATATGTTCCTGATTGCAATAAACTAGGCGTACTAGTTTGGAGTTGTAGTTGAGATTGTTTTCCTGGGCGGTTTGTTTTCAGTGAAGCGGGGGGGTTGAATTTGAGATGACGGGCGATTTGTGGTTGGAGAAAAGGAACTAAGTCTGGTTGAAAACTGAAGATAAAACCAATAATGGTAGCAATGGCCAGGGAAAATACCACTCTTAACACTACTATTTCTGGTTGATCGCGGAATGCAGTCCAAGTTGACCAAATGACAATTGGGTTAATTGTCGGTGCTGCTAATAAAAAGCCAATTGCTACTGGTGTGGGTACTCCCTGCATCAATAAGCGTCTTGCTACTGGCACATTACCGCACTCACAAACTGGAAAGAAAAGACCCATCAGGCTGCCAAATAAAGCCCCTAACAGGGGATTTTTGGGCATTTTCTCGACTAATTTACTTTCATCAATAAAGAATAGTAACACACTGGAGAAAAATACACCTAGCAATAAAAAGGGCATCGCCTCAACTAGCAGACTGAGAAATAATGTAAAACCATTGTTCAGTTGATTCATCATGCGTTGCAGTCAACAGCGATTCTGAGTTTTAGGGTTTTGTTTTGTCATTTTATTTTATAGCTTATTCTGGAGTAACCCTGATGGGGATCAGCGATTAAACCGCTAAAATTAAATCTCATTATAGTGAGGAAATTATAGCAATCTCCAATAACTTATGAAAAAATTACTTCTATTTTGCCTACTAGGGATAAATTTATAACTTATGGATAACGGTTAGATAATTTCTTATGACAATTGTAATTAGACTTAGGATTTATTCGGAATATATCAAGGTGGGCATTGCCCACCCTACTGTTTAATAATAACTCGCTGATTTGCGATAATGTACCGCTGTTACAGCATCTTGATTTAAGACTTTACCATCATCAACTGTGGCATAAACCAACCAATGATCACCGGCTTCCATGCGACTTTGGACAGAACACTCTAGATAAGCTAAAGCACCACTAAGAATAATCCCGCCATTATTGGCTTCTTGAGTTTCCAAACCAGCAAATCTATCTTGTCCAGGGACGTAGACTTTCATAAAATGCTTGCGTATTTCCCGACCTTCTGCCAAAATATTGACTACAAATTGATTATCTGTGTGGGTCATATTTTCCATAGCCCGGTCTTTAGCTACCGCAATGGTTAAACCAGGAGGATTAAAGCTGGCTTGTGTTACCCAAGAGGCTAACATTCCCGTTTTCACTTCTCCTTGAGTCGCCGTAACCACACATATAGAACCAACAATCCGCCCTACAGCTTGTTCTACATTACTTGCAGGTTGTTTAGCGACAACTAATTTTTTTGTAGCGCGTTTCAAAGCTTGAGCAAAATCTGTTCCTGCTTCTTCACAGGTTTGCAGGGTGACTTCATTGGGTTTGAATTTCACGCGAATGGTGTCAAAACCAAATCTGTAACCTGCGTCTTTAAGTTTGCTTTCAATTAAATCAACCGCTTCTCCACTCCAACCAAAAGAACCGAAAACACCAGCTAATTTATTGTTAGTCGCGCTCGAGAGGACAATTCCTAAAGCTGTTTGGACTGGGGTGGGTGCGTGTCCTCCTAATGTAGGAGAACCAATTACGAAACCGGCAGATTTTTCAATTGCGGCTTTGATTTCTTCAGGTTCGGTAAATTCGCAGTTAATAGATTCCACACTGACTCCGGCTTTGGTGATACCGTGAGCGATCGCCTGTGCTAAAGTTGCAGTATTACCATAAGCTGAGGCGTAAATTAAAGCCACTGTCATATCAGCGGAAGTTTGCTGTTTAGTCCATTCCCGATAGCCTTGGGTAATGTCAATTAAACCATAGCGGACTATTGGACCATGACCAGAAGCGTACATTCGTACTGGTAAATCTGCCAATTTCTCTAAAGCGGTTTCGATTTGTTTGGCGTGAGGTGCCATTAAACAGTCAAAATAATAGCGCCTATCTTCGTTAAATACTTCCCAACCTTCATCAAAAACCTGATCTGAGCAAATATGCGCCCCAAATAATTTATCAGAAAACAAAATTTCTGTTTGTGGGTCCCAGGTACAAAGTTCGTCAGCGTAACGAGGGTTAGGGGTGGGAATAAATTGTAAATGATGTCCTTTACCTAAATCGAGGGTATCTTCCCCCCGCATGACCAAAATTCGTAAATCCTGATTTTCCAATGCAGCGCGTAAATTTATCGCCCCTGGGTTAGAACAAACAAAGGTAATTTGAGGGGCAATTTCTAGTAATGCTTTTAATGTTGCGGCGCGGTTGGGGTTAATATGACCCAGAATTACATAATCGAGTTTTTTGACATCAAGCCGCTGTTGTAAGGCTGCGAGGTAGATTTCGGTAAAAGTTTCGCCAGGGGGGTCAAGCAGGGCATTTTTATCGCCTTGGATGAGATAAGAATTAGCTGTTGTTCCCTTAGCTAAAGCATATTCAATTTCAAATCTTAGTCTTGCCCAACTGCGCGATCGCAATACGATAGTATCTGTACCAATGGGCAATATTTGTACGTCACGGGGTTTAGTGGTCATTGGTAATTGGTAATTGGTAATTGGGAAAAACTAAAGTCTACGACAGACGGGACGAGACAGGGCGCGACGGGGTTCGAGAGTAGTGTAAGCGCCTAAGAGAGAGACGGGTAAGCGGTTAGTTAGAAGTTCAATAATTTTGGTATTGATGCTGGTAGCTGGAGTATCATCGGGAAGATTAATGAAAATAGCTCCAGCCGTGAAGGCTTCCGGCCAAGTTCTAGGATTGGCAAGTCCTCTATCACGGGTGATGATAATGGCATCAGCAGCAATAGCAGCTTCCATAACTTCAGTATCAGGATGTCCGCGTAACCCGATGTCCCGGACATCTTGCACAGTGAATCCCAGCACCGCAATTTGGGGGGCTAGGGAACGGGGCATATTTTCATCAACGAGGAAGTTCAAGATTTATGCTCCCAATGCAGTGACTTGGGTGTGTTTAACCAAATCAGCAGCGTAACTGAGAGCAGCTTCAACTTGATTTTTACTGAGTTCGTATTCTTGCATCACTTCTTCCTTGCTCATACCACCAGCGAGAGAGCCAATAATGATGGAAATAGGAACGCGAGTCTCGGTAATAACAGGTGTACCGTGGTGGATACCACTATCTACGCTAATATGCGGTGCAATTTCCATAGATACCTTCTCCGTTTGCTATTTTTTTATTGTGCCTGGAAATCTAGCTAAAGCATATTCAATTTCAAATCTTAATCTTGCCCAACTGCGCGATCGCAATACGATAGTATCTGTACCAATGGGCAATATTTGCACATCACGGGGTTTAGTTTCTAACATGATTTTGTTTCCAAAAAGAAAATTTAATAAAATCAAAAATTCCTGAATATAACTCTACTTCTTTCATGTCCCCCTCCTCGCTTGCGGGGAGGGGCTAGGGGTGGGGTTTTATTACCCGTTCAATTTCCTCCAAAACCCCCTCTATTCTTAACAAAACATCCTCATTATTAAACCGTACCACCCGCAAACCCAAAGATTCTAAAAACTCTTGTCGAATAGCATCTTCTACTTGAGTGTAATTGTGAATTTCTCCATCTACTTCAATTACTAATTTGATTTCGTGGCAATAAAAGTCAACTATAAATCTATCAATAACCTGCTGACGACGAAACTTAAAACCTAGCAGTTGCTTATTTTTTAATTTTTGCCAAAGTTGCTTTTCTGCTAATGTGGGTTCTGTTCGCATTTGTCGGGCTAAAGGTTTGAGTTTTTGCCAGAGTTCGGGTGGGGTTTGCCAAGAGACCCCACCCCCTAGCCCCCTCCCCGCAAGCGAGGAGGGGGGACAAGAATTGGGATTGGGTATGTTATGATGATCTTGAATCATTTGATCTTAAGGTTTGTTAATTTAAGCTTTAATCGTTTTTTCACAGCGATAAAACTCCACCCCCTCCCATATCAAAAGTTTATCTTTTTCTTCCCCCCGTTGCGGGGGGATTGAGGGGGGTTTACCATTAATAATGGTTTCCTACTTTGCGATGGTGTACTGCTGTCATGGCATCAGGGTTAGATACTCTACCAGAATAAGCCGTGCTGTATACTGCCCAATGATCACCACAGTCCATGCGGCTGACGACTTCACATTCTATGTAAGCTAGGGCATCAGTGAGGATGGGTGCGCCATTTGTAGCGGGTTGGGTTTTTACTCCTTCAAAACGATCTGCACCGGGAGCAAATCTTTTTAAGAAGTGTTTCATTAATGGTTGATAGTTGCCTTCTTCGAGTACATTGAGAACGAAGCGATCGCCTACTTGCATCAGTGATTCTATTGCCCGATCTTTGGATACAGCAATGGAAAAGCCCAATGGTTTGAAACTGGCTTGACTTACCCAGGAGGCTAACATGGCGCTGGATACGTCGTCTTTTTTGGCAGTGATGATATATAAACCACCACTAATTCTACCCAAGGCTTTATCTAAGTCAGCACCAAGAGATTTCATGGCTTTGATACTTTTATCTCTTGTTACCCATTGTCCTAAGTCTGTACCAGCTTCTTCACACTTTTTGTAAATGTTGGCTGTGGGTGTATCCCGAATTTCAATCACGGGGAAACATATATTTAAGCCCAAAGCCCGGAATTGATTTAACAGGGGATAAGTAGCTTCATCATCTCCCCCACCAGTTTCAAAAATACCAATTGCTTGTTTTTCTTTGGCAGAACCTAAAACGGTGCTGAGTGCAGCTTGAATGTTAGAATTACCTGATGCTGGGGTCATTCCCACGACTAAACCTGTACAACGTCCTACCAATTCCCGCAGTTCTTGTAATTCGTTAACGCTGGCTAAATCTACTATTTCTACAGCCACACCAGTTTTAGTAATCCCATTGGCTATGGATTGGGCTATGCGATCGCCAAAACCATACTCGGAGACGTAAAATATTCCTACAGGGGTTTCGGCTTTGGTTTGTCCTTGACTCCAACTGCGATAACGACCTGTCAATTCTTCCACATTGTGATACAATAGCGGTCCATGTCCGGTGGCAATCATGCGAATTGTTTTCAATTCTGCCATGCGTTTCATTGCGGACAGGACAGAACGGGAATTTGGACCCATTAAACATTCGTAGTAATATTGAAAATCAGCTTCTATTGCTGCTAAATCGTCATCAAAGGTACTTTCTGAGCAGTAATGTAACCCAAAAGCATCGCAGGTGTAGAGAATTTGGGTTTTGTGGTCAAAGCTGAAAATGGTATCCGGCCAGTGTAAATTAGGAGCAATGACGAATTCAAATTCATGACCATTTCCTAAATCCAAGCGATCGCCATTTTTGACAATTTTGCGGTTAAATGGTTGATGTACCATGTCTTCCAAAAACTGAATTGCCACTTTTGACGCAACTACAGTAATATTAGGAGCGAGTTGCAACAGGTCTTTTACTAAACCGCTGTGATCTGGTTCAGTGTGACTCACAATTAAATAATCAATATCTTGGGGATTAATTAAACCCGTGAGAGTATCAAAATAGAGTTTACGAAACTTTTCATGGGAGGTATCAACTAGAGCTATTTTTTCACCACGAATCAGAAAGGAGTTATATGTTGTCCCATTTTGTAAACCAAACTCAATATCAAAGCGATCGCGGTCCCAATCTAAAGACCGAATTGCAGTAGTATCTTCACTAATCTCTACAGTATTTATAGTTAGACGCTTTTCTAGTTTCTGGGTGAGTAATACCATAACGCCCCTCTTGAATAAATTGAGTATTTATGCCTTTCTCTTATTGTGGCACGGGTTGAATATTAATTTTTATTAAAAAACATATACCTCAGTTAAGAAAATTTAAACTATGAACAATTATCCCTCGTCAAATCTTGACCTAGCCCTCATGATTGGCAATTCTCGGTTGCATTGGGCATTATTCATAGATAAAACCCTATACTCAACTGGGGACACATTTCATCTATCTGCATCTATGATCGAACAATTAGCTGAAAACCCAACCTTAGAGAATTGGTTGAGAGCTATTCCTTTAGCCAGCAATCTTCCTCTCATCCCAGATTACCCCATTCCTCTGATTTTAGCTTCCGTCGTTCCCAGCCAAACCGCACTTTGGCAAATTTACCCCCATCTGCGCCTGATTAGCTTGGAGGATGTACCATTACAGGGAATGTATCCCACACTAGGAATTGATAGGGCTTTAGCGGTATGGGGTGCGGGAATAACTTGGGGATTTCCTACATTAGTAATTGATGCTGGTACAGCATTGACTTTCACAGGTGCAGATAATAATCAATGCTTGGTTGGTGGGGCAATTTTGCCAGGATTAGGGTTACAATTTGCGAGTCTGGGACAAAAAACCGGACAATTACCATTATTAGAAACTGGTTTAATGACATCTTTACCGCCACGTTTTGCAATGAATACATCAGATGCAATTCAAAGTGGAGTAATTTATACTTTATTAATTGGGATAAAGGATTTTGTTGAAGCTTGGTGGCAATTATTTCCTAATAGTCAGGTTGTCATGACTGGTGGTGATAGTAATTCATTAAAAAACTATCTTTATCAACAATTTCCAGATATAGAATCTCGATTAATTGTAGACCATAATTTGATATTTCAGGGAATGCAGAACTAGAAGAATTTTTTGTTTATTGAGTCATCTTTAGATGACTTTAGCTATTAGACTGGGAATTCATTCCCAGACGGATTATTCGACTGGTGAATGATTTAAAAAAGGAAGCTACCACCCTGAATAATATCGGTTTTGTCGCCTTTTGTGTTAATTGGTGATAGGAGATAAGTAGGGTTTGCTTAATAAACCTAAAACCGATACAAATTAATAACTTGATGGGGATAGAAGCGTTTTCTGTCGGAAATAAATACTATTTGATTATATCAATAAACAGCCTATAAATATTTTGTCTGAATCAGGATTTCCAGGATTTGAGGATTTTCAGGATTGATTTCCTCGTTTTCTGTCGGAAATAAATACTATTTGATTATATCAATAAACAGCCTATACATTTTTTGTCTGAATCAGGATTTCCAGGATTTGAGGATTTTCAGGATTGATTTCCTCGTTTTCTGTCGGTAATTAATCTTATTTGATTATATCAATAAACAGCCTATAAATATTTTGTCTGAATCAGGATTTCCAGGATTTGAGGATTTTCAGGATTGATTTCCTCGTTTTCTGTCGGAAATAAATACTATTTGATTATATCAATAAACAGCCTATACATTTTTTGTCTGAATCAGGATTTCCAGGATTTGAGGATTTTCAGGATTGATTTC
>JAKOGY010000137.1 GCA_028658405.1 Dolichospermum sp. ST_sed8
GTCAGCATTTACACCTCGATTATAGTAAGCTTCTGCATAGTTAGGATTAATCCGCAGGGCTTGATTATAATCTTCAATCGCCTCTTTCGTATCTCCCGATTTACGCAGGGCATTCCCTCGATTTAGGTAAGCTTCTGCATATTTAGGATTAATCCGCAGGGCTTCATTGAAATCTTCAATCCCTCCTTTCATATCTTCCAATTGAGCGCGGGTAGCACCTCGATTGAGATAAGCTTCTGCATAGTTAGGATTAATCCGCAGGGCTTGATTATAATCTTCAATCGCCCTTTTCATATCTCCCAATTTACGGAGGGCATTCCCTCGATTGAAGTAAGCTTCTACATAGTTAGGATTAATCCGCAGTGCTTTGTTGTAAAATTCAATTTCCCCTTTGATATCTCCTGATTCACGGAGGGCATTTCCTCGGTTATAGTAGGCTTCTGCAAGAGGATTAACTCGTACTAGCCGTGATCTTGATTCTCTTCCTATTTCTAAAATATTCGGCACATTTTGAGCATCAACTTTAGGGCTATATAATACTGCTGCTAGTACAAAAACTAAAGCTGTTAATTTTGATATTTTCATTTTGTTTTCCTTTTTCAATTAAGAACTTTTCAGATTTATCAATACTTTCGCTATAGTGCAAGAGATGAGAATTGCTACTAATAACTGCTACTTGTGATGAGGTGTAAATCCTGACTGGCTATCAACCACCACCGCCGCCACCACCACCGCCACCGCCACCACCGCCACCACCACCGCCGCCACCGCCGCCACCTTCACTAATTACTGGAATCACATCTTGATACTCGTTATGGTATAAACAGTTTGTGCAGTGGTGGATAATTCTCTGCCTTCCTTGACTGCTAGTGGTTGCAGGAAATAATACTGTAGAATTCCGGTTGAGTGTAAATTTTTCACATTCAGGACATTTTCGATCATTGATTGCTGAAAATATGTAATAGACAATTGGGGCAAAAAATATCAGAAACATAAAGTTAGTTAAATTAAAAACGTTTTCGATATTGAAAAAGCTACCTTTTTGCCAATTAGCTTGAGGAATATTGAGAATCTCACTCTTGAATGTTACCTGTACTTCTAACTCCTGTTGTTGTGGAATAGGCTGATTTGCCATAAATTCAAATGTTTTCGGATTTACTTGACGGGCTGTGGCTGGAGTACCAAAATTTTTAAATTCCAATACTTTACCCGATAAAGCTTCTGGTAATTGTACCCGAACCTTTGCTGCTTGAATTGGGGCTTTTCTGTCAGCAAAAATCGCTTTCCAGTAAACTTGGGTATTATCATTGCTGATATGCAATCCTCCAATTACACGATATTTTAAAACAAAAATATGTGATTCGGGTGCTTTTAATTGATGTTGCCAACGAATCCAAAGCTGATCATTTTCAATTCCGGTTTCACTAGGAATAATTTGATTATTCTCTTGAACAGTTACATCCTTAATTTCATCAACTTTATCTAAACGAATATAACGATATCGTTGATTAGAGTAATCTGATTTGAACACATATTTTTGTTCTTCCGTAACTAACATATCTCCATTAGTTTGTACGTCAATATTAACGTTGATATAGTCCCAATAAAATGGTACTTCCTGGGCAACAGCATGAGTAAATGTAATCAGCACTGTTACCAAGATAGCAATTAAACAAAACCCAATTCTTTTGATCAAAACCTTCTTCATATTTTCCTTTTCTCTGTATGAGATAAAAATCAATAGCCTATAAGACGATTAACCGCCACCACCGCAGCCTCCACCACCGCAACCGCCACCACCACTACTGCTACCGCTACCGCCACCACTACTACTGCTACCGCCACCACCACTACTGCTACCAGATGAAAATATCAGGAAGATCACAAAACAAACGAACAAAACTAAAAACAACGTTTTCATAGAACCATCTGAACTTTGAGAAGTTTGGGAATTAGTGTTATTGGATGCTAATAAAATCCGAGAATTTGTGAAAATTAATGTCAAGGTAAACAAGAATGATAGATAAAATTTCTGAGGAATAAAACGAGAAATATTTATGTTGAGAGACTTCAAATTAGGTTTGGCTAAAATCCAATTTCTCTGAGTATCTACACGCTGAAAATTAGCTTCTTTATCAAAACGAATATGAGAAGCTGGCCAAATATCTATGGGTGGAGTTTCATCAAAAAACTGTTTGTAAGTATCTACAGTATTCAGATACCAATTATTAAATTTATGATATTCTTTGTCACCACCACGAGTCGGACCATGATCTAGTTCTCTTCCTAATATTCCACAAAAATCATCCCAATAAGATTGGGTATATGTTAAATGTAAATGCCAAACTTGATCTACTTGATCAGATGGTGTAACTGGATGTCCAGCAAACACAGCGATAACAGCAAATTTTTTATATTCATCTATTACCCGCTGAGTATATGCAATTGTCCAGTTATTTTCCCGTGCTAATCTCTGACTGAAAGAGAAAGAAACATTGTTTTCATCTAAAGAAAATTCTTGGAGACGTTGATATAATTCTGCTTGTTGAATATTCATAGAATTGGGAAATTAATTTTTGCTTATATGAGTTCTTCTGTCAAAGCAGAATCTTGTTATCTATATCTTTACAAAACTTTACAATCAAAAAATAAAGCAAATATACCCGATGATTAAAAAGTTTTCGGCGAATATAATTCGCTACTACACAAGCGAAGTCCACCTTCGTGGACTCATGAAAAATCAAGGTTCCTGAACCCACGAAGGCGGTCACTGAGCTTGTCGAAGTGTGGGCTGTGTCTGTGTAGGCGCGATTTATAATCGCCCAGAGAGTTAATCAGCATTTAAGTTGCATAAGCTGGGGGGAGCAGATGCCCACCCCACAAAAGTTATGTTTAATTCGATACCTTGTTTATTCTCTGTAGGTTGGGTGAAGCGACAGCGAAACCCAACGCATTTGTTGGGTTTGATGCTGATTGCTCCGCGAACGTTCACGTTCCACAACCCAACCTTGTATCTTAGAGGTATTGCTAAACCAAGGTAGTCGTAAAGTTACCAATTCCCAGAGTGCCAGTTAAACCTGTTACCTCAACGATCGCATCAGTAGTAGCACTAAATCCGGCTGTAGCATCATTCATAGCCACAAAGGTACGACTACCAAAGGTGAATTGAGCAGCAGCGTTAGCACCAAAATTAACGGTAGTTAACTTGGTTGTAATGCCTGTTATATCAAATGTTGTCACAGTTCCGGCATTAAAGAATACTGAGCGTGCCGTCGTCACTAGGAATAAATCATTACCACCATTACCATTAAAGTCGGTAATCACATCAACGCTATTAAAGACGGAATTAGCTAAATTGCGGTAGTCAAAACGATCAATTCCCGTTCCCCCAGTTAGGGTATCAGTGCCTAAACCACCGTTAAGAATGTCCTTACCAGCCCCACCATCAAGGATGTTATTAGCAGCGTTACCAGTGATGACGTTATTACCTGCGTTACCTGTGCCGTTAATCGCGGCTGTTCCTGTCAGAGTCAGGTTTTCGATGTTGGTTAAAGTAGCAAGACTAAAGGTAATACTGGATTGAATTGTATCTGTTCCCCCTCCCACATTTTCGGTAATCACATCAGTGGTGGTATCTACAAGATAGATATCGTTACCAGTTCCCCCAATTAGGGTATCAATGCCTAAATCACCGTTGAGAGTGTCGTTACCAGCACCCCCATTAAGGATGTTATTAGCAGCGTTACCTGTAATGACGTTATTACCAGCATTACCTGTACCGTTTATAGCTGTTGTTCCCGTTAAAGTCAGGTTTTCTACATTAGCTGATAGGGTTGTGGTAGCGGCAGCGGTGAGGGTATCGGTGATGGTTGTCGTTACAGTTTTGGTTGTACCTAAGTTGGCATTAGTGGAGGAGGATAGGGTTAAAGTAAAGGTTTCATTGGCTTCGTTAATGGCATCATTGAGAATAGGAATATTGATGAGTTGACTGGTAACACCAGGGTTAAAGGTGAGAGTTCCGCTAGTGCTGGTATAGTCTGATCCTGCTATGGCTGTACCGTTAGCAGTAGCATATTGGACGGTAATGCTTTGAGTGCTGGCACTGGAAAGAGTAACTGTATAACCAAGGTTTTGGGGACTTGTGAAACCTTCAACAATGGTTTGATTGGCACTGAGGTTAATACCAGGTAACAAATCATCGTTGATAATAGTTCCTGTGACGGCTGTTGTTGTCCCCAGGGTGTAATTTGTTCCTGCAACGAGTGTACGCACAAGTGATTCAATCGCCCCCTAACCCCCAAAATTGGGGGAACAAGAATTTTTAAACTCCCCCTTTTTAAGGGAGATTTAGGGGAATCTCAAGATTTTGGCTACATGACGAAGGACTTTTAAAACATCCTCTAAGCAGGTTTCCATGTACCGTGAAAACTATGAGGTATGACGCTGGGTAATCCCAATTTACAAACAGGTTCTTGATTTAGCGCGTCGCTGGCAAATACCCAAACTTCGCTACTGTGAGTATTACCGTCATAAACTACAGTTAACAACCAACCTTGTTCAGATTTTTGCGAATCTTGCACATAAATAGGTTCAGAAGGATAGCGATTTTCTCCAATATTTGCCTCTGTTAAAGTTCCAGTTTGATGATCAAAACAAGCAATAGTATTTATAATCTCCTTAGCAATATCTGTTCCTGGTTGAAATCCAGACATATAGGTATAGCGAGAAAATTGACCTACATTTTGTTGAGGAACACTAGGAAACTCACAATGTTTATCCGAAAGTTGTTCAATTTTAATTACTTTTCCCGTGAGAGGATTAAGTTGCACTTGGGAAAATGTACTCTTAGCAATTGTGTGAGTCTCCCCTGTAGCTACCTCTCGTAAATATTGATTAGTTTGAAAATCTTCATAACGGGCAATATCTACAATTACTGCACCAGTAGCATCTACATAACCATTAGCAAAATGCCATTGAAACCAAGATTCAGTTTCTCCCTGACTAACTAAAGATAAACTTTCTCTATCAAAAACTATGATCTGAGTTCCTAATTGGGGAAGCCATTCTAGAGAGTCGCTATAATTACTTGTTCCTAGCAAAACAGGCCAAAGATTTAACCGGACTGGGCTGATAAAAAAAATTAAATACTGTCCCGCCAAAACAAAATCATGTATTATTGGTACTCCTTTCAATTGATGTGTTGCTGTTTTGATAATTTTGCCAGTAGAGTCACTTTTATAAATATTAAGTATGGCATTTAAGGCAGGAGTTACACCAAAATTAAAAATTTCCCCTGTATTTCCATCCTGTTTACAATGTGCAGAATAGCTTAATCCTTTAGTTAAATATCCTAAATCATCTTCACTACAAGTTTCTAAAGTTTGCAAATCTAAAGCATGAGGTTTACCACCTTCCCACAATGCTAGAAGTTTATCAGGTAATGCTAAAACGGAAGTATTAGCCGCATTTTTTACGGGTTTTATCCATTGATTCCAAATAATTCCTGGTGCAGTCATGCCATAATTACCATAAAGCAATTTACCCGCAGCAGTCTCTTCTTGATAACCAGTAGTTTGCACATAGCGATAAACTCCAACTGTTTCTATATCAGTGAAATTAACCGCGAGAATTGCCCCATCTCCATCAAACCAATGTCCCACCCGGATACCATTTCGTTCTAGTCGTGCTGGTCCATTCCGGTACAGTGTACCCCGTAAACCATCGGGTATTTTGCCAGCGAGAATGGGTAATTGAGTAGCAGCAAATTCTGTTGCTGGTTGAGATATTGCCCTAGCCCATGCTTTTTTATTTAACTTTTTATCAGTTATTTGCATATAGAATTTATCACTGTTTATGTTAGGCTAAATGATAGCTTTCTTCTTGAATGTCCCTGAGTTATATGATCATTGCTCAATTGACAAGACCATTCAGCAGCCCTATTACGGTAACATTAAAACGCCTCGTTGCCCTATTAGAAGAGGATGATACTGATGAGTATGGAGTTTTACAACCAAGTCAAGCTGCATTTAAGTTGGCAATGGGATTTATTATCGAAGCCTACGATGTAATGGGCGATCGCTTTCCAAAAGCATCAGCTTCAACAGATGAGCAAGGCGGAATTCGACTAACATGGAGTAAGTTAGAACCAGAATGCGAAGTCCGGCTGATTTGTCCGGCTCATACTGACCAGCAAGCCTACCTATACCACGAGCTAGGCAACGATTATGCAGTAGAACGAGAAGTAACAGTTTCTATCCTCTTGCAGTGGTTGGAATGGCTGAGTCAAGTATGAGACAGTTTGATCCGCTACCAAATAATGCCATCGTCTATCGAACACTGCTAAGGAAACAATGGATTGATGAGGATACAGGAAAAGTTAAAGCAGATGCCTATTTTTTAAGAGTCAATGAGCGTGGGCTTTCTGTTAACCTAGCAAGTGTGTGTTCCCCAAAACAGTGTGCAGAATTGTTTCATAAGTGCTATGGAGTTGCCAGTATTGAGGTTGCTGGTGTGCGCGAGATTGGTTTAGATGTGGAACAGGATTGGGCGAATCATGCCAACATTATAAATTTACCATACCGAGAAAATGATCTAGCTGAGGCAGAACGATTGGCAGGTTTGCTGGCGAGACAATCTCAAATTGTTTGGAAACCAGAATGATGTGAATGAATTGCTTAAGTCGCACAATCTTCCTTCCCGCTCCATCATGATCACCAAAACTACCTTCACCCATTGGGTAACTTGCCCTCAACCCAATCCTCAAGCCAAATTACGCCTATTTTGTTTTGCTTATGCTGGTGCTAGTGCCACAGTTTTTCGGACTTGGGCTAATTATTTACCCAAAACTATGGAATTATGTCCTATAGAAATTCCCGGTAGAGGAAGACAAATCAAATCATCTGCATACACAGAAATTCAACCTTTAGTTAGAGCAATAGCTACCAATATCATCCCCTATCTAGATAAGCCTTTTGCTTTTTTCGGTTATAGTATGGGTTCATTAATTAGTTTTGAGTTAACTAGGCTACTGCGTTCTGAATATAATTTTCACCCTTTACATCTTTTTGTTGCCGTCCGTCAAGCACCACAACTTCCTGCTGAAAAACCGCCAATTTCTCAATTACCAGATCCGGATTTTTTAACTGCAATATCCCAGTTTAATGGAATTTCCGATGCAGTGCTAAAAAATGCCGAATTGATGCAGATATTTTTGCCGATTATCCGCGCTGATTTTACAGTTTTAGAATCCTATGTGTATACTCCTCAACCTCCTCTAGATTTTCCTATTACTGCTTTTGGTGGTTTACAAGACCCAACAGTTAGTTATACTGCTCTTTCTGCCTGGGAAAAACAAACTGCTGCCTCTTTTTGTTTACATCAGATAGATGGAGATCATTTTTTCATCAATACAGCTAAGGAGGCTTTACTTAATAGTGTAATTCAATCTTTACAGTTCTATAGTTAAGATAATTTTGTCTAAAAAATAGTAATAACATCCCCATTCTCATTCTAAAATATAAACATGGAATTATTAGCTAAATAATACGGTTATTACGACAATAGTATCTATAAAACCGAACTGTAATCAATTAATTGTTTAGTGCTAATATTTAATTAGGAAGCGAGAGATTAGGCTTCAAGAAGTTAAAAGTTAGAAGTTTTGTTAGTAGTGTTATTGTTTACCAGGTCAGAATCTGAAGATTTAGTCTTGCCGAATCAGAAAATCAAATTATAGATTTTTGAGGAGATGGTTATGACACTTGTACGTTGGAATCCTTTACGGGAAATAGAACGCTGGGAACCATTCCCTGAAATGGGTATTATCCGTCAGCAAATGGATCGGTTGTTTGAACAATTATTACCACCTGATGCCACTGAAAAAATAGGATTGACGTTCATTCCTCCTGCTGAAATTGTAGAAACTGATAGTGATTTGCAGTTGAAGGTAGAAATACCAGGTTTAGACGCAAAGGATCTTGATGTCGAAGTCACTCCCGAATCAGTTTCTATTAGCGGTGAGCGCAAATCAGAAACGACAACGGCAGCAGATGGTATGACTCGCTCTGAGTTTCGTTATGGCAAGTTCCAACGGTTAATTACCTTGCCTGCTGTTGTCGATAATGAAAGAGTAGAGGCCGAATACAAGAATGGAATTCTCCATCTGACTATTCCTAAAGCTGAATCAGAAAAACACAAAGCTGTGAAGGTTCGTCTCGGTTAATAGTCTTTTTGTAGGATAAATTGGGAAGGATGAAGGATTTTATAATCATTTCATCCTTCATTTTTTTATGCCGATTAGTGCAGATCATAACTCATTATCAATGACCCTGAGTTTAAAATATGTCTAAAAATATGTTTCCAATTATATAGTTAATTCTCAAGATAGATGCTAAAAGACATTCTTGTATTTAAGAGTTATGAGTGCAACAAATTTAGGCTATATTCCTTTTCATGCTTTTATGTAAGAAATGAGCAAATATATCGCAGTCACTGTTAATATATCGGAAATAGCAGTTTGTATCCCTGACTTAGATAGGATTTTCCCAAAAATTGGAAAACTTCTCTAAAAACACACACTGATACAGTTTCATTTGCTTGAATAGCTATATAAAGAGGATTGAAATTAGCAATTATTAATTATGGCAACCAAAGTAATTGATGTTAGAGAATATACTGTCCGAGCGCACAAAAGGCAGATTCACACGCGAGTTTTCAACTTTGTTTGTAAGGAATGTAATCAGGCTACAAAGCGGGAAACTTTCGGAACTCGCCCTTTATACTGTGAAAGTTGTCGTCCTCCCCAACCTCCTAAAAAATCACTCCAGGTATCTACACCAAGCAAGCCTAGAGCCATGACTTATACCAGCAATATAGATTTAGGTTGAGTGAATTACTATGAATTCTCCAGGACAATTACAAGCGCCACCCGATGTATTTATTACGCCATTGTTGGAATTGCGAGATTACTATGGGAGTCTCGCAAAAAAGTACCAACGTCTATTTATAGAGGCGCGATCGCAATTAGATAATGTAGAATCTTTGTTGTCTACTTGGTCTTATAGTGATAACAACAACCAAGTTGAGCCAGTTGAAGAAGATTCACTGTTGTTGTTGTCTCCTAATCACGGTTCTAATCTGGAATATTTGGACTCTCTAGAGCCAGAAATCCCTAAATCAGACTCTTTTGAAGTAGATCATTCCTTTAATGAAGTTAGAGACTCAGGCAATTTTTCCTTCCAGCGTCGTCACTATCTCGGTAAAGGGGAAGAAATTCCCATGCTTTCTCACTATGTAAATATGACTCGCATGGAAGCACTAAAGAAGCTATTACATGAATATGTGGGGACTGTCTGTCACATAGATTTTGTTGTGCGATCGCTTTATGGTGATTTAGAGTCTACTATTTTTAAAGTTGTGAAAGGTAGAGTCCAATCATCTCTGACTCAGGGGAGAGAAAGTGGTTATTGGTCAGCGATTCCTGATGAACCTGGGTGCTATACATTAGATTTAAATGCACTAGGACCCATTCAGGGTAAGGGAATATCTAGGAGCATTAAATCCAGTAAAACCAACAAACATTTCGTCAAACCCCAGATGAAAGTAGTTCCCATGTTGGCACAATTTGATGGTCAGTTTTTAATTGATGCTCTAACGGTGTTTCTAGAACAAAATGCGGGACGAATTTTCAATGTGAATGAGATAGTCAATGGTATTTATGGACATTTGAATGCAGAGGAAGTCAGAGAGGTCAAAAATAAAGTTCTCAATGAACTATCTAGAGGTCATCGTACAGGCCGATTTGTCAGAGTTCCTCACCAAATTGGGTTGTATACTTGGGATATGAATATGGTCGCCCAAAAATAACACAAAAAGGGTGCGTTAACAAATATAACGCACCTTTCTAAATTCAATCTTATTTTGGCACAGACCAAGAACGAACTTGACCCAAAGTTACCGGAATCCTATCACTAACATCAATAGTAAAAAGATAAAAATCAAAACCTACTAACCAACTATTGTTAACATAAAGTAATCGCACATCTTCCCTATCACCTAACAGAGATATTGCTGTTTCTAGCTTTTCTGGATAATTGTCAATCCAAAACCAAAATTTTAACCTGGAAGCAGAAAAATCTACTCCAGGCTATACAAAAATATTATTAAAGAATGGAGAGGGGGGGATTCGAACCCCCGAAGGGATATAATCCCTTAACAGATTAGCAATCTGCCGCTTTCGACCACTCAGCCACCTCTCCAGGTCATGAGTAATAATAGTAGCAGAAGTTTTTGAGCTTGTCAATAGTTATTTTGAAAATAAATTTAGTAGCCACTGACCACTGACCACTGACCAGTGACCAGTGACCAGTGACCAAGCTATAAAACTTGCGATCGCATCCAAGCTGCTGGCAAGGTGCGTAACTTTTTCCATTGGGGAACATAAGCTCGCTGACTGAACACATCATAATCATTGCGCTCAATCACCTCTAAAATCTGCTCATATAGCATGGATGCAGACCAAACAGGCCACCGAGCGTCAGCAGCCAGGTAACTAATACCTTTATCTGCTTGAGTATAGAATTTACGGGCGCGATCAATTTGAAATCGCATAAGTGAACGCCAGCGGTCATTCACTACGCCCTGAATACATTCTTCCTCGGTGTAATTAAATTTGGCCAAATCTGCTAGGGGAATATAGATTCTGCCTCGACGGGCATCTTCACCAACATCACGGAGAATATTGGTGAGTTGGTTGGCAATTCCCAAAGCGATCGCTTCTTCTATAGGAAGATAGGGTTCTTGACCTCGATGCCAAGGGGCTGTATAAATGCTATTGTCCACGCCCATAATCGTCGTTGACATCAAGCCCACAGTTCCCGCTACGCGGTAGCAGTAGAGGTATAAGTCCTCAAAGGTTTCATAGCGACTACGATACAAATCCATGCGCTGACCGGCGATCATATCCCGAAAGGGTTGAATGTCTAACGGAAAGCGTTGGAGAGTATCTGCTAACGCTACATCATAATTATCCAATGGGCATCCCGCAAAAATCGTCTCCAGTTGCTTTTCCCATAGTTCTAGGGTTTCTGGCGTGGTGATAGCAGATGCAGGGCCATCTACTAATTCATCTGTACGGCGACACCAGGCATAAATTGCCCAAACAGATTGACGCTTGGCCGGACTCATCAGCATTGTACCTAAATAAAAAGTCTTAGCGTACTTAGCTGTGAGTTCTCGACAAAGGTTGTATGACTCATCAATAGAGACCAGCGTTTTCATGCGCGGGGGGGAATCAGGCAGTTGCAGCATTCGTGGCGGGCGGTCGGGTTGGCGTTTGCAGGTTAGAGGGATTTGCTACCGTCAGCGCTTGAGATATCGCCTGCGCTGTTAGTTTACCAGAAAGTACCGCCCCTTCCATACTGGCGAGATAGCGCTGCATGGTGTAATCCCCAGTCAGATAGAAATTAGAAATGGGGGTTTGCTGTGAGGGACGGTAATTTTGACGACCTGGAGTAGCTTTGTAAACTGAACGCGGTGTTTTTACAACATGATATTTCAGCATTTTAGTAGGATTATCCCCCCCAAAGTGTTGGGGAAAGAGTTTTTCTAACTCAGTAATAGTTGCCGCGACTATTTCCTCATCGGATTTAGATATCCAATCTTTCGCTGGTGCTAGAACTAATTCCAACATGGAACGGTGAGGATTGGCGTATTCACGGCAAGTATTACTCATATCAGCATAAACGCTGAGGAGGGGAGAACGGGAAAATAGGAGATGATCAATATCTGTTAATTTGCGATCAAACCAGATATGGACGTTAATTACTGGTACGCCTTCCAAACCCTCCAATTTTTGGAAAAAGGGCATTTCTTGCCAAGAACTGGGCAAAAGTGGCTTTAAAGGGTCAACTGGCAAGGCTGATACATAGGTATCCGCTGTAAATATCTCATCTTCTGCCCCATTTAAACCCCGCAGCAGGAATCCTTTTACACTTCCATCCTCGTTGAGTAAAATCTCTTTTAAGGGGGCATTCAGGCGAACTTCTCCACCCCGTTCACTGATGTGGTCAATGATTGGCTGACACAATCTTTCTGTGGGTGAACCATCCAGGAAAGCCATTTTTGAGCCGTTTTTCTCTTGAAGAAAGCGATTCAAAGCAGTGAGGAGGACGGTGGCGGAAATTTCGTCTGGATCAATGAAGTTCAAGGCTTTGGACATAGCAATGAATACTTCTTTTTCTACTCTGGGGGGAACGTTTTGTTTTTGCAACCACTCCCGGAAAGAATACTTATCCATCTCTTCGACGTACTTTTGCCCTTGGAGAATGGCAGGTAGTAAGCCAATCCCAAAACTAATTTTCTCCGCCCAGGTCAGCATATCGTTGTTTCTGAGAATTGCTACCATACCATTAATAGGCGCTGGCAAATCTGGGAAATCAAAGCGGCTGTAAGTCCCTGGGGCTTCGGGCTGATTGAAGATCATTGTGTGTTCTTTCCACTGCAATCGGTCTTCAATGTTCAATTCTTTGAATAACTGCAACATATTGGGATAGGCCCCAAAGAAAATGTGCAGTCCTGTTTCGTACCAATCACCATCAGCATCCTTCCACGCGGCTACTTTGCCACCAACTACGTCTCGGCGTTCCAAAACAATGGGGGTGTGTCCCAGGTCGGTGAGATATTTTGCACAGGAAAGTCCTGCTAGACCCGCTCCCGCGATAGCTACTCGCATTTAAACCTACTATTCTTTAATATTTCTTAACTGTTTTGTCGTTCTCATTATACGTTGCAATCCGTTACATTTGGGGATTTTAGTCTGATTGCTTCTGAAAAAATTCCCAAAATTTCCCCCTAACTATGTAATTTACCTTAATCTTCAGTCCAGGGATGGATACAAATTTTCTGACATAAAAAATATTTATTGTGATTTATTGATTAACCTCAATCAGTGGATGTTTTTGGGTAACTGCTGATTACAAATACAAAAAATCGCTTATTCTTTTAGTATTTATACGTAGAATATATATGTGACGTAGTAAAGTAAATAGCAAAAAAAATTGCAGCCATAAGCAAAATAATAGCAATATTAGCAATCCCTCAAAACTAGATTTAAAACTTTTATTTATTTAAATCTCCATTACGGTATATGATGATCCCAGACAGTTTAATCATAATTACGTCTGAAATCGCACAGAAATTATGTAATTCAAAAAAACTTTGTTGGTTGTTCAATAAAACTCTTTTTTTATTCAACCTGGGGATTATTCCTCAAGGTGTTGTGCATCTATCTGGAGAATAACTAAACTATGATATTAACAGGAATACTATGGGTGACATCCTTCACAGGTAGTGCTTTGGTGTTAACGGCAAATTTATCACTGGGTTTAACAGCCAAGGGATCTCCAATACAACTTTCAGCCAACTTAGTTAAACCGCAAGCTCAATTTCTGACCATTGTTCAACAACATAAAAGTGCTTGGCAAAAAACCTTAATATCAAAAACTTCTTTCACATTTAACTGGATAAATAGGCGATTATTATCCTATCGAGATCGGTCTATCACGGCATCGTTCACAGGTCTAAAGGCAAAAGAAACAAAATTTTGTGCTTCTGTGCCAGAAAATATACCTGCACAACCTCACTTGAGAAATGTTACTAACTTTTTACCAGTAAAATTCACTCAAGTGAGTATTCCTAAGTTAGATTTATCACCTGCTACGGTTATGCGATCGCTCCAAAGTTTCTTTAATGTCATCAACAATCCAGTTGAGCCAAATGGGAGTTATGATTACTCACCAGTATTGATTGTCAAGCGTAATTCATCCAGTTATGAAGTATGGGTTAATAACAGCTTTGTTGCCAGACTACCTGATCAAATTACAGCTAACGTTTTACAAAAACGCTTACAGCAATTAGTAACATTACCAACTGAACAATTCACGCAATTACAACCAGGTTTAGTTGATCGGACTCCCTCCCTAATGGTAGGTAATCGGTTACTATTTGCAATTAATCGGCAACTCTCTGATGAACTTGATCGCAGCGGTGATATTTTAGCTCTGGAATGGACTAATAATTTGCGAATAGCCCTTAATACTAAGCCGCTGACATTGCTACAAGGACAAATGGAAATGTATGGATTACGGTCCTCAACCACAAAACTTTCTGGGATAGCTTCTTGGTATGGTGGCTATTTTCATGGTCGCTTAACAGCAAATGGTGAAATATATAATCAAGATGATTTCACTGTTGCCCATCGTACCCTACCTTTTAATACCTTCTTAAAAGTTACAAATTTACAAAACAATAAATCCGTGATTGTGCGTGTTAATGATCGCGGTCCTTATATTGCACCAAGAAGCCTAGATTTGTCTCGAACAGCGGCTCGTTGTCTCGGTAGTGAACATACTGGAGTCGTAGCTTACCAAGCTGTAGTTTTACAACAAAATGCGCCACAAATGACTTTAAAACCATCTCAACCAAAAACTGAAAACATGGCTAATGCCAAAAGTGAATTATTAGTTTCTAACTTTTAGCTTAATCAGCACCAAGCCCCACGTCTCACTATACCGGAGCGTGGGGATGCCAGTCGCCT
>JAKOGY010000138.1 GCA_028658405.1 Dolichospermum sp. ST_sed8
ACAAACAGTAATATATGGATAGTTATGGGGAGAAATTATCAAGCTGTTCCTACCCCTTGTAGAGACGTTCCATGGGTAGGGATTCTCGGCTCTACATTCATTACCGGATATGTTCTATATATACTTGTTAAATCAAAACTCCCGCAATTCCCGCAGTAATAAAACCCGCCAATAATCCGCCAATCATTGTCCTTACACCCATCCGGGCTAAGTCTTGTTGGCGGTTAGGCGCTATTCCTGTCATCCCACCAATAGTAATTCCAATTGAGCCAATATTGGCAAAATTACACAAAGCATAAGTAGCAATAATTACTGAACGTTGAGAAATTTCTTGTTTCTTAATCAATTCTCCTAAATCCAAATAGGCGATAAACTCATTAAGAATCGTCTTTTTACCCAATAACGCCCCAACTTGTCCACAGTCAGCCCAAGGTATACCCATCAACCAGGCTACAGGAAACATAATAAAAGATAACATCCATTCTAGTGATAATTGCGGACAACCGACAAAAGTTCCTAACCAACTTAAACTGGCATTGACAGCAGCCAATAAACTCAAAAAAGCAATTATGATTACCCCAACGTTGACCGCTAATTTTACGCCATCAATTGCTCCAGAAGTCGCAGCATCAATAACATTAACATAATTATTCTTGATATCTATATTGATTTTTCCAGTAGTTTCCGATACTTCTATTTCTGGATACATTATTTTTGATACTATCAAGGCAACGGGAGAAGTCATAAAAAAAGCAGCAATTAAATGTTCTGGGGGAATCCCAAAGGACAAATAAGCACCTAGTACACCCCCAGCAATGGTAGCAAAACCACCAGTCATGACGGCGTGTAATTCAGAGTGCGTCATATTTGCTACATAAGGTTTGACCATCAGTGCTGCTTCTGTTGGTCCCAAGAAGATATTTCCAGCACAGGATAAAGATTCCGAACCAGATGTTTTCATAGTTTTCATCATTAACCATGCTAGGACATTGACAATTTTTTGCAAAATGCCGTAGTAGTAAAGAACACTAATAAATGATGAGAAAAAGATAATTGTGGGCAAAATTTGAAACGCAAAAAGATGATCTTTGAAGTTTTCACCAAAGACAAATTTTGCACCAACATCAGAAAATGCTAAAAAATTACCGACTATATTTCCTAATGATTTAAATAAATTCAAACCCCAAGAAGTCTTGAGAATGACTACAGCCAGTATAAATTCTAACCCTAATCCCCAGGCGACTGTCCGCCAACGCACACCATGTCGGTTAACAGAAAGGGCGTAGGATATACCGATAAAAACGCAGATACCTAGAAATGAAATAGCGCGTTCCATTTTCAATATTTTTGGCGAATACGCTTGAGAATAACTTAATTTGTGATTACTATTCCCTTTCTACTGGAAGAATATAGATTAAATGAACCACGTATCCCTGACGGGACCGGAGGGATAGGAGCGAAGAACACGAAGGAAGAGGGAAGAGGGAAGAAGATAAGACAGGATATTTGCTGGTTTTATAGCCGTAAATATAAAGAAATAATTAAAAAGATACAAAAATTAAATAAATTGTTATTACAGAACTATGCAAATGGGAATAAAGAGTGTATATTGATTTCAACTACAGTATACCGAAAGATTTATAGTCTACCAATTATGGGATGCCCCGGGTTCACAACAAAAATGAACCTGGGGTATCTGTATTTTGGGGTCTGCTCATTGGTGTTAATTTAAGTTAAAAATTGTTTATCTGTTAGCTTCCACACCCGCCCTGAAATGAATTATGGCTTACGCCACGCTTCGCTATCAGGGCTAATAACCAAAGTAAACTTTAGTTTACTCAAGATTTTTTGGGATATTTAGTCATCTTTAGATGACTTGAGCTATTAGACTGGGAATGAATTCCCAGTCGGGTAACAGGTTTTATGTTAAATCAATGCGTAGGGGCGTATTGCAATACGCCCCTACTTCTACACCCGCCCAGAAATGAATTATGGCTTACGCCACGCTTCGCTATCAGGGCTAATAACCAAAATAAACTTTAGTTTACTCAAGATTTTTTGGGATATTTAGTCATCTTTAGATGACTTGACCTATTAGACTGGGAATGAATTCCCAGTCGGGTAATAGGTTTTACGTTAAATCAATGCGTAAGTCCTAGAGGTGATTTTAGACATTTGAATCAGGATCTTTAAGCGCCCGACGAGCTAATTTAACGTAGGTTTTGGCAGTGGTGTAAAGTATTTCTAAATCTTCAGCTATTACTTGTAATGATTCTCCCATTTCTCGCCGTGCTAGAATTGTCGCCCAGGTTGTGGCTATTTTTTCTGTGCGTTCTCCTCCTATCCGTTTCCGTTTGGCTGTGAATATTGCTGTTAGTTCCTCAATGCGTTCTGGTAAAAGATTGCTGATAATTTCCGCAGATGTATTTGATTCTGGTTTTACCCATTCTAAGCAAGTTTGTCCAAGTCCAAAGGTGGTTTTGTGTCCTGTTCCACTGTAGGGAGCAAGTTGGACTAAGGCGTAAAATAATTGAGTAAATTCAGTGTTAGCTAAAGCTGGTTTGCTCAAACCTAGAGAAATTGCTCCTGTAAAACCAGTTACCGAACCTCGTTTACCTGCTGCAACTTTTACTGATTCTAAATGGTGTTTGTGAATGATGACGTTTTCATCTATCCAGTTCAGAAAAGCTTCTTGTTCTATGGGTATTCCTGAAAAGTCGTTCCAGTACCTGCTGCTACACAGTTTACATTTCGCGCAGTAGTAGAAAACGCCGCAGAATGGGAACTGGGACTATTAATGATTGGATTACACCAATTTGAGACAGAACAAATTCCCCTTGGTGGTGGACGTTCTCGCGGATTGGGAGTTGTTAAACTAGATATTAGTGAGATGTGGTGGCTTGATGTTAATAACAATCCAGAAAAATTATTAACATATTTGCAAGAATTAGTTAATAGTAAAATAGGAGATAAATTACCTAGTTATCAAGAAGGTAAAGATTTCAAAGATATTTGGACTCAAGCACTCATCAAACATTTGAGAGATAATATACCCAATAATTCTACAACCGCAACCCAAACACAATCTTAAAGAGGTAAAAAATGGCCTTCAGTAATTACAAAACCATCGGTGAAGTCCTCAAAGCATTTCAAGTTACCTATATAGAAGCTAATTTCATCGGCGAAATTGCTTTTAATATTCCCGACTATTTCCGCGAAGATTTAGAATTAATGATGAGGGATGCTGTTGTTGATAACTCAGAATTTGCTATCTGTGAAAATCTCATTTATCCCGTTCTCAAAGAAGTTTGGAAAACCTACCGTCAACACTTTGTTTTATGGAGTCATCAATCATTAAATTATGATGAAAAATTATCAGGATTTCCTGAATATATTTTAGCTAAACGTTCCCCTTTAGGTAAAATCGTTTTTGATAAACCATACTTTATCTTAGTTGAAGCCAAACAAGACAACTTTGAAACAGGTTGGGCGCAATGTTTAGCTGAAATGATCGCTGCTCAAAGATTAAATGGCGAATATCAAATCATTATTTTTGGCATTGTCTCTAATGGTACAACATGGCAATTTGGTAAACTAGAAAATGAAATATTTACCAAAAATAGCACTTATTACACAATTCAAGAACTAGATAAATTATTTGCTGTTGTTAATTTTGTATTCCAACAATCTGAATTACAGCTAAATAATTTAGTTTTAGCTGCTGCTTAACTTCATATTCCCAACCTAATATTATGCACAAAAAATTTGTCAATCACTGTACTATAGATTTAACTATTATTCCTGATCGAGATTGTAGGGTGAGTTAGCGCCAGCGTAACGCACCATTAATTGAGATTAAGGTGAGTTAGCGCCAGCGTAACGCACCATTAATTGAGATTAAGGTGCGTTAGCAGCCAGCGTAACGCACCATTAATTGAGATTAAGGTGAGTTAGCAGCCAGCGTAACGCACCATTAATTGAGATTAAGGTGCGTTACGGCTATGCCTAACACACCCTACAAATACTTCTTTAAATCCCCCTCAAGGGGACTGAAACTTGATAATTTCTCTTGCCAAGACTTGCACTTGCAAACAAAGGTTTCCGCATGGCCCGTCTTATGTATTGCCTAAAACATTCCATGAATAAAATTGAGATAGCTTTTAATTTGTAGTTAATCTTAGATTAACCTGTTGATAAAAAGTTGATTTTTGTTGCACAGAACTTCGATAATTAGAAAAAATCTGATAGATTATCAGTGATAAACTCAATGCCCTATCATTAATTTAGTAGTTATATATGGATATCTTGTTTATTCGCGGTGAAAAAAGTAAAAACATCATTGGCTGCTATGGCAATATTGAAGGAATTGCGGCAGTGGTTGTCACAGTATTTCCAGACAATAGTAAGTATGAAATTATTGATTCTATATTCCGCCGTCGTGTGGGATTGAAGCCAATTGCTGATGATTTACTAGAATTGGCTGACATCCATAAAGTTAAATATATTATCGGCAATCAGCTTGTAGAAAATGTTTATCGTGGTGGAACATTAGAAAAAAACTATGAGTTTCCTGTGGAGATTCAATGGGAAACCAACGAAATTAATGTTGAGAAATTCCTATTTTTAACTGAATGTTATTTCAATGAAAGTAGGTTAAAGTTATCTGCTGATGTTGAAGACATAATAGAAAAAGAATTAAAATCTTTTGATCTACAAAAATACCGAGATTATGGTCAAGCCAGCCATAGACTATTTGCATTCTTTCATGCGATAGCTGCTGCGCGTCCATCCATTCCCACCTGGGCAAAATCTTAACAGAACTCATCCAGCACAATCTACAGGCTTTATTGAAACATTAGGTAACGATACTCAACTATAACTGATGTTAATCCCCGGTGGCACTTTTGTCATGGGTTCTCCACTAGAGGAATTGGAACACCAGGACGATGAAAGTCCCCGGCATATAGTAACGGTACAGCCATTTTTCATAGGTAAATATCGCTATCCAATCTTGTGGGATGGGCATCCTGCCCGTCTTGATACTATTAGCAGGCTGTTTATGCCTGCACCACAAGAAATTTTAGGATATTTTTTCATTTGGAAGTCTCTAATACCAAATTTTTAATTGTTTATCTCCAACCAAGCCACCGTAAGCAAGGGATAATTAGGTAATGGCTTATACTCAAGGAGAAACTGATTAAAATACTCACTAAACTAAAAAAACCTATGGATGAAAATACATCAAATCCTTGAGGTTGACTGTAAAAATGGAATAAATGTAGTTTCAATCCTAAACGCACGAAAATAGCTATCAAGTTAGCACTACCTAAACCAGCAATGACAGCGTAAGCTATTTGATGACTGCGAAGACCTAAACCGACGGTTAAGAGGGGAAGTGAGATTAAAATCCATGTTACCAAGCTTTCCGCAGGATTCTGACTGGTGATGAATTGACAAGCTATCCAGCCTAAACTATAGCCAATTAAGCCCATTAAAGCTGTAATCAGAAACCGCCGCTTTTGTTCAAAACAGCCTGATAAAGTTAGTCCCCAACCTGTTCCCAAACCTGCAAAACCATAAACTATAATTTCTGCGGCTCCATAAGGTTGCTTTTCGACTAATGTTGGTAATTGAGAGGATAGTAATTCTAGCCAGCGATCGCCTAAACTGGTATGGTAAGCCAGGAAAAAGCCCATCATTGTCCCGATTCCCGCGCAAATACTAGTCAGAATCATTACCCAAATAGTTGCCAAGCAAGCTGATAAAAATTTGTATATTCCCTGAATTATAAATAAAGTAGTATTAGTTATAGCTTGAGTAAATTCTGTTACTGATTGTATTGCAGATTTACCTGTTTTGCTCAATAAACCTTCCCGTGGAGATGATACGGCAATACTTAGTAAGCGTTTATGAATAATGGCTGCATTGGCTGGACGTAACCGCACATCATCTTCTACCATTTCATCCAGTAAATCTGCTAATTCTGGTTTAATCTGTCGGTAATTACGCCAGCGCAATTTCCCAGTCAAACCGTCTTCCAATTCTGACGGATACTTAGCCGTAAGTAATTGAATCATTGTCCGTCCTAATGCATAAAAATCTGCGGTTAGTCCAATATTTCCGCCGCGGACTTGTTCTTGAGGACTATAGCCGGAAGAATACAAGCGTGTAGAGGTAGAATGCAATCGCAAAAATGAGCCACTAAATTGTTTAGCACCGCCAAAATCAATTAGTACCAATTGATCACTTTTAGCTGGAGTTACCGGTGTAGAAGTCCGCAACATTAAATTAGAAGGTTTAATGTCCCGGTGAATAATTTGGCGGTTATGTAATTCCTGCAAAATCAACACAGTTTGAATCAACCAACCTACTATCAAATCTTCTGCACAACCTTGAGGAGAATTAATTAATACTTCCTCTAAAGTGTAGCCATTAATTTTTTCCATCACCAAACAAGGTAATTGATGGGGTTTAGGATTAATCAAGTTGACTTCAAAATAACCATCAGCATCAACTTTAGGCACGCCAGAGTTACGGAAACTACTTAAAACTTCCGCTTCTTGAATAAATAACTCTAGAGCCTTGGGTGCAGTCTCTACTAGCACCTTTAGCACTTTTTCCGTCTGTGTTTTTCCATCCCAAATTGCGTAAATTTGGGCAAATCCTCCCGCACCTAGAGGTTTAATAGCGAAATAGCGATCTAACAGATGCAGCGGTGCGCCACAACTGTTACAGAATTTGTTTCCCCAGGGTTGAGGATAGGGACGTTGACAATGAGGATTTATGCAGTGAACCGAGAAGCAACCGTCCATTAAGGCTTTTAAAGATTAAAATATCAAAAATACTCAATCAATTCTCACAACTACTAATTATCGGCTTTGGAGCATTTAAAATCAAGTTATTAACTATTTTCCAGAATGCTCAACCCATGTTTAATGTTAACACATGATTAGTATAGTGTATTTGTATTGTTAGCGTTAATGTTAATCATTGGAGTATAATTAAGCGGTCAATAAGTTTTTACTGTTTCCAGGGAATAATTACTGTAAATGTTGTTCCTTGTTCTACTTGACTATCTAAGATAATTTTGCCTTTGTGCAAATCTACACATTTTTTCACTATGGATAATCCCAAACCTGTGCCAGAAATCGAACCGACGTTAGAGGCTCTATAAAAAGATGCAAATAAATTAACCTGATCTTTTTCAGGAATACCGATGCCACTATCGGTGATTTTAAAGATCAGTTGGTCATTTTCTTTTGTTAAATTAAAATCAACTAAAGTTTTTCCAGGTGAGTATTTAATGGCATTAGTCAGTAAATTAGTCAGAATCTGATGCAAGAGTTTTTGATCAAAATTAACAATTAGAGAATTGTCTGCAACTCCTGCGCCTAAGTTCCAAGAAAAGTCAATGGTATGGTGCTGACAAGTAGTTTCTATTTCCTCTTTGAGATCATGACAGAAAGCAATTATATCACTTAATTCTGGGTTAAATTCTATTTTTTCAGCTTCGGCGCGGTTGATAGTGAGGACATCGTCTAGAAGTTGAATCATCCGAGTAACAGCTTCTTGGATAGTCTCTAGGTGTCCCTGTTTCTTTTCTGAAGTGAGGCGATCGCCAAAGTTTTGTAAAATGCTTGTAGATGAGGAGATAATGGCTAGAGGTGTGCGAAACTCATGGGATGCCATTGTAATAAAGCGCGATTTCATTTCGCTAATAGCCTTTTGTTTTTCTAGTGCCTCAATTATCTCATTTTCAGCTTGTTTCATTGGAGATATATCCCTAATAATAGATGCTAAAGTAGTGGTTCTTGCTGTTAGCTGATCCTTGATTAATAAAAAATAAGCGATGCTATAAATTATTGTTCCTGTTTTCAAGTTACGAAATTTTAATTCTCCTTCCCAACTTCCTATTTCTAATACGGTTGGCAGAATATGTGATTCAAATAAATTTCGCTCCTCTGGACAAAGATAATCCAATATATTTACTTTTAAACCAGAATCTTTACCAATTAAACCGATCATTTTTTTGCCGGCATCATTCAGAAATATAGTTTGGCCATTAAGATTAGTAGTACTAATAAATTCTGAACTATTTTCGACGATTAGGGCTAGTTTTTGTTGTTCTAATACTAATTCGTTTTTATGAATAGAAATTTAAATTGATTGATTACTAACAGGTTTTAGGGCAAATACATTGTATCAGCAAAATTACGATATTTTTTTATGATTTTTAATTAGATTTTTTGGCTATTTATCTATTTATTTCATGAAATTATTATGGGTATATCCACTATGGGTATATCCGTATTTTCTAGGATTTCTTGATTGCTGCTTGTTTGTGTAGCTGCATTTAGTGACCTTACCAGAGACATCTTGCTAATCGTCAAATTAGATTTCAGCAACTATATCCATCCCCAGTCATAGGAAAATTGTAATCAGAAAAGATAGCATGATTGCTATGATCACCGCTAGTTTCTTGATCAAGAACCTCAATAACTTTGTTATAAATATCTTCCGCTTCTTGGGGAGAATCGCCAATACTTGTTAATCCTAATTTACCAAACTGAGAAAGACAACCCATGAGATGAAATACTGTACCTGTTTCCGTACCACTATCAAAATGTAATCTATGGTGGGCAATAATATCCATTAAATCATTAGGCAATAATCCCTGATAACTAGCTTTTTGTAAATTGTCTGTGGCAATATAGTATTTAGGTCTGCCTTGCTGACTATAAAATAAACCAGTGGAAAAATCATAACGGCCGTTGGTTAGTAATTTCAAAGTCATAAATGGGTGAGTTGTTCCTCCTTTACGGAGATTAATTTCAATGGCTTGAATATCCCATTGACCATTACCTTTGTCAACAGTTACAAAGTCAACTGCAAATCTTTCTAAAGCCCCCTTCTCGGCTAATTTTTCCCCAACTTTTAAACCTAACTCCTGTAATTCATAGCGATAATTCTCATTTGCAGGAAAGCGACAACCTATATAAATTTGTCCGTCTGGTCCTCCTAAAATTTGGTCATGGGTAGAAAGAATTTCCACTTCTCCAGTCGGTGTAATTCTGCCTTGTACACTGGGAGAATGTTTGATTTCTCCTTCGATAAAAGCTTCCACAATTGCCCCTAATTCGGGAATGCGTTGGGAAAAATTTGCCCAGGTTTCTTGTAAAGATTGAAAACGTAAATTTGGGAAGCGATCGCTAATTGCTGCTACCCTTTGAATATGATCAGCTTTTCCCGGTGCAACATCCATTATTGGTCTTAAATCTAATAGTGCATTTCCTTCTCCTGAAAAACCTTCATTTAACTTAATTACCATTCTTTGTAATGTCGGTTGACGTTCCCACAAATCAGCCGCAACATTAGCTAAATCTTCCGAATTTTTAACCAATTCACTACCGTCTGGCAGCGGTACACCACTTTCTTGAAAAATTTGTCTACTCCCACTTTTTGTTCCCCAAATTTGCAAATCTGGTGCAGCCGCATATAAAGGTACACCTAATTTTAAAGATAATTCTGATTCCCAAAATGTGGAATTGTAACATACCATAAAAGCTTTATCTAATCGCAAAGCTTTATGAATTCTTTCTAATAACCGGGGACGTTCTAATATTTTTTGACTAAGAGGTTTTAAAGAAGCATCATAAGTAGAGAGTAGTAATAAACGATGACGGGCATGGGAAAAAGGAATACCAGGAAGTAATTGGAGATAATAGTCAATAATGCTGGGATGAAGTGGCATTGATGTCACATAAATTAATCTAGTGCGGGGATTTCGTAACCGCATTAATGAAAAAAGTAATCTTTCTTCATAATGTTCACATCCTTCTACCTTGAGCATTTCTCCTTGATCTATACTCAAAGAAGGAATAATTAAAATGTCCGCTTCGCTATTATCGAATAACTCGCTAGTTTTCCAGCGATCGCGTAATGTTAATTGTAAACTCCGAAATTTGTCAATTTCCTGAAAATTATGAATATTTAGTGACACCATATTACTTCTCGTACTCATTCCCTACCTAATATATACCCCAGGGAAGAGCGCCAATATAAATTATTAATGTATCTTTTTGTAAATTGTGAATAACCAGATCCCCGACCTCTTTAAGAAGTCGGGGATCTGAGACTAGAGAGAGATGAATAAGTATTGAATAACTAATATGATTAACCAACGGGAATATATAATTACTTAAAAATCAAGTTATGGCATCTCCAACACCATTACATGATACAGAATTAGTAGATTGTGCCAGAGCAAATGCTAACCAAGGAATAGAAACCGCTGCTTATCAGTGTGGTTATGGAAATGACCTTAACACATTTGCTCAAGAATTACGCCAAGCTTGTGAAAAAATGAATTTACAAGTTAAGGAACTCAAAGAACTGATTACCGATCAGGATATGATCTTAAAATTAGGGACTGGAGAAATTATTGCTCCTGAAACAGCATCAGAACTTTAAGAACTTCCTTTTATGTCGAATCTTCATAGCATAAAAGTTGTATTTTGTCAATTTTATTTTTACAATATAGATTGGGCGCAGGCCCTGCGCCCCTACCTCCTGACTTGGTGAATTCTGCCAGATATTGTGCATTTTATCCTCAAAAATGGTAGAATATATAGAATAAACAGACTTGTAGTAGTACACAACGGCGTAAGTCAAACAACTATTAAAAATTTGCCGAAAGCTTGTGGAATCTGCATTTTTAATTTTTAATTTTTAATTCCGCACTGCGGTACTAGCTTCAGTCTCAACAGCAAAGGTTTAGCAATGTTTACTTCATCAGAAACCCCTATAATTGCAGCCGTTGTGCTGATAGCGTCCGGCATTTTAGGCTGGGGCTTTTATCGCGCCCGGCCTTTTGGTAAACTAGGCATCTTAGCCTGGTTACAGTCTGTCGTCTTAATGACTCCCTGGCTTTTGTTCTTTGGATTATTCGCCGCTGGGATTTATATCAACATCGTTGGTATCTTATTTTTAGTGGTAGCCTCCGCTTTTTTGTATATTTTTCTGGGCAGAAAATTACGGGAAGCGGGTCAAGATGATATTCTCAAACAACGGGCAACAGAGCGACTCGCAGCCGAAGGTGATAAAGATAGTTCAGTTGTAGTCTCAGAAGTGCAATTAGAACCAACCCCCATACCGGAAGCAGATTTAAGCCAGATTCGAGGTATTTTCGGAATTGACACATTTTTTGCTACAGAAACTATTCCCTACGAAGAAGGAGTGGTTTTTAAAGGTAACTTGCGCGGAGAACCAGAAGCCGTTCATAACCGACTGACAAAAAGTTTACAAGAACGGTTAGATAATAAATATCGGCTGTTTTTGGTAGAAAATACTGATGGTAAACCTGTCATAATTATTCTACCTAGCCGGACTGACCCCCGGACAACCCAGTTAGGACAAAAAGCTTTTGCGGTAATTTTGTTAATAGCAACTATCGCTACAAGCTTAGAAGTGGGGGGATTATTACAGAATTTCGATTTATTTAGTAACCCCGAACGGTTTGCAGAAGCTTTACCTATTGCCTTGGGTTTATTTGTAATTTTGATATCTCACGAAATCGGACATTGGTTATTAGCGCGTCGTCACCAAGTCCAGTTAAGTTGGCCGTTCTTTTTACCAGCGGTGCAAATTGGCTCTTTTGGGACAATTACTCGGTTTGAGTCTCTTGTCCCTAGCCGGAACGCCTTATTTGATATTGCTTTAGCCGGGCCTGCATTTGGTGGTATTACCTCTTTATTGCTACTAGTAATAGGGTTGCTACTTTCCCACCCAGGTAGTTTGTTTCAATTACCTAACCAATTTTTCCAAGGTTCAATTTTAGTCGGTAGCTTGGCACGAGTTGTCCTCGGTTCGGCTTTACAATCTCCTATAGTGAATATTCATCCTTTGGTGATTATTGGTTGGTTAGGATTAGTTATCACTGCGTTGAATTTAATGCCCGCTGGACAACTAGACGGGGGGCGGATTGTGCAAGCAATTTATGGACGCAAAACCGCAGGTAGAACCACCTTTGCGACGATAGTTTTACTTGCTGTGGTATCTCTGGGTAATCCTCTGGCTATGTATTGGGCAATTGTAATTTTGTTTTTACAACGTGATTTAGAGCGCCCTAGTTTAAATGAAATCAGTGAACCAGATGATGCTAGAGCGGCTTTATGTCTTTTAGCTTTGTTTTTAATGATTACTACTCTTTTACCTCTTACTCCCGCTTTAGCTGGACGGTTAGGAATCGGTAGTTAGGCAATGAGGAGATTATCTCGTTCCCATACTCTGTATGGGAACGAATTACAGAAGGCTCTGCCTTCAATGAAATAGATTTGAGGCAGAGCCTCTTGAGAGCATTCCCAGTCGGAGACTGGGAACGAGATAATTACTAATTATTTAAGGTTTCCAATGTGCTAATAAATTAGGGTAGGTTGTTGGTGTGGGAAAAATTTTCTGCCATGCTAGTTGGCGTTTTTGGGGTTTTTCTTGGCTCATGTTCCAGAGGGTTTCGTAGAAGAAGAAGGAAATACCAGCAAATTTTCTCTCTCGCACTTTCTCTATTTGGGTTTTAATTTGTGTCATAGGAACTGAGCGATTTTTTAACCCACTCAAAATTCCAATACTCACGGGAATATGAGTTTGGGCTAATTTGACTTCAGGATATTCTAATTCGCTGATAAAGACGTTTAAATCATTCCGATAAATTTGTAAAACTAGGTCTTCAATTATTCCCATTCTTTCCCATTTTTGCCAATCTGCAAGAAAGTATTCGTATGAAAAACGCTGGGGATTAGGAGCAACGGAAACGATACAATCTTTTTTATTTGCTTTAATTGCTGTAAATACCCGCTTCATAAAGTCGGTAATTTTGTTCGCTCTCCAATTTACCCATTCTGGATCTTTAAAGTCTGCGGGGGGAAGTTTTCCTTGGTGTTCTTTTTTGTATAATGCTGTAGTGTAGGCATCATATCCTAGTTCTGATGGTAATCCGAAATGATCATCAAATTGAATTCCATCAATATCATAGTTTTTGACTATTTCTACAATCAAATCTTGGATAAATTTTTGCACTTCAGGACGAAAGGGATTTAACCAAACTCGGTTATGTGTTCCTTCTTTAATTATTTTTGTGCCATCTCTGCGGTTTGTCAACCAAGCAGGACGATTTTTAGCAAGGAGGGAATCAGCAGGAGCCATAAAGCCAAATTCAAACCAGGGAATCACGGTTAAATCTTGTTTATGTCCCTCGGTGACTATTTCTTTGAGCATATCTCGCTTTTGCAGTCCGGGAGTAGGGTCAACTGATTTACCAATAACTTTGGCTGCAACTTTGCTAGGATAAAGTGTATATCCCCAATTCCATACGGCGGGATAAACGGTGTTAAAGTTGAGTTGGTGTAATGTTCTTAAACTTTGTTTTAGACGATTACTTTCAAATAAAACATCACTATCAATATTTGTTAACCATACTCCCCGTAGTTCTGTGGATTTAGGAATTTGAGCATTTAAGGGAAATGATAGCATGAATACAGCTATCATACTCACAGCTATCATAACCGCTAAAAATCCCAGTTTTCTACTTTGACGCTGCCATTTGAGAAATATTTTTTTCATTGGTTATCCTATTTTGGATTGTTAAATTAAGTTATTTTCATTACTGATGCTTCTATTTTACAAGCGATTGCAGAAGAGTTCAAAGAAGCACTAGAAAAAGCTCGAATATTCAGGGTAGAATAAACGACTGTGCAGAAAATTACACATTACTTAAGTCATTATCTCTTTCACAGTCTGAAATCTTGATTATTTCCTTGAATCTTCATGTATATTACTCACCGTCAAGAGCAATTTAGCAAAGCTTATATTCGTGCTGTTACGGCAGTTGCAGGTTATGACATTTACGAGCCAGAAGTAGATAATGACAGCATTGACTTAGTTATTGCAGCCAAAGGAGCTATTGGAACTTTTCGCTCACCTCGTTTAGAACTACAGTTAAAAGCCCCTTTTAGAAGGAATGTAGTTGGTGCTGAAAGTATAAGTTATCCTTTGTCTAAGAGGGTGTTTGAAAAGTATTAAATAAAACCAATAATCTCCAAAAACCTAACCCCCCTGCCCCCCTTCCCTAGGAGGGAAGGGGGGTTTCAAAGCCTCTCCCCGAAGCGGGGAGAGGTTTGGAGAGGGGTTAATTTATACCTTGAAAACTTTTAAAACATCCTCTAAGAAAAATTATGATGATTTGAGATATACTAATGTTTATGTTCCGCGTATTTTAGTTGTTGTTGTGTTGGCTGATGATATAAATAGCTGGTTATACCAATGCGAAGAAGAATTAGTTGTCAGTAACCCAGCCCTAAAGGGACTGAGCTTGCAAGAGAAATCAAACAAGCTGTACTGACCAGACCACCCTGAGC
>JAKOGY010000139.1 GCA_028658405.1 Dolichospermum sp. ST_sed8
GCCTTGGTTGAGAGAAATCTCAACTTATGTATTTGTTAGCTTTTGTTAGCAAAAAAGTATCGGAAACATCTTGATTTTATCTATTATCTCTTCTCATGCCAATTGTATGTGAGGTTGCACTAAATTTTTGGAAAAAAGCACGTAGGGTGTGTTAGCTGTAGCGTAACGCACCAAATCCTTGATAATGATGCCATTTGATAATGGTGCGTTACGAACTTCGTTCTAACGCACCCTACAATAATAAAATATCTGATATTTTGTTGTTACTTGACGACGTATACTTGAATAATGACGACCTAATTGGAGTTCATAATATAATGCCTAAAAAAAATCTCTCTAACTTAATACAGGAAGAAAATACAAAATTTATACCTCTGCAAGGTGAACCTGTAATTGAAATTACTGCTGAAGCAGTATTGGAAACAGCAATACAAACCACTGATACTGCTATCCTGCCAATTGATAATCATTTAGAACTGGAAGCTAGTATTAAAGAACTGCAACAAACAGTTTCTAGATTAAAACAAAAAGAATCTACTCTGATCAAGCAAATTAGTGATTTACAAATAGCTGTTTCTGAAAAAGAAGTATTAGTAGAACGTTTGACAAAGGAACTTGCTCAAACAAAACAAACAGCTTTACAACTAGCAGATTCTAACTCGCAGTTACTAGAACAAATCAAAGTTTTCAAGCAACCTGATCAGCAATTTAGTCAAAAACCTAGTTACCAACCTAGTGAACAAGCTAGTCAAATTGCCAAGTCCATTCAATATAAAAAATCCCATAGATCAATAGAACGACTTCAAGAAAAACCAAATCAAGATAGTGAGGATTTTTCAGCTAATACTTGGTTGTATGATTGAAGTCTTAACTATCTAAACTCTAGGACTCCTATTTGATTTTTTGACAAACTCCGTATCCTTAATTCTCTAATAATCCTGACTCAATAAATCAAGAGTGCGGTATTTATCGCTGAAAATCTTGGCAAATTTGTTTCAGGTATTCTGGAAATCTAAGTAAGTGTTTTTAAAATGGCGAAATATTTCTTCATAAATTTGGCTTTTCACCCGCTCACCCCGTTTACCATCTTCCAGTTTAATATCATCTACAAAAAATGCAATATTCAATTGTAAAAAGAAGGTAGAATCACCATTATTATTCATTCCCGCTACATGAACTTGTGGTTCTTGCCATTTTTGGCGGGATACTTTTAACTTTTCTTGAATCCATTTAATGAAGTCTAAGATATAATCATCTAACCTAGTTTCTTCAGCTTGGGGGTTAGCAATTGTTTGTTCTCCAATAAATTGTTTAACATCATCTATTATTGCTTGCTTGATTTCATCAGCAGATTGATGCCAGTTTTGACTAATAACTTCGTGTAGTTTGTCTAATCCATACTGTTTTTTATCCATATTGTATGCTTCGGGAATGCCATCAGTATAGAGAACAATGCCATCCCCAACTTCTAACTCGATGAGAGTATGATTGATAAAATCAGTAATCTCCTCATATAGCCCGATAGGAAATCCTAACTCTAGTTCCTGCAATGAGAACTTTTCCCACTTCCAGACGGCTTCCTGGTGTAGCTAATTTGACAGTTAAAGGTGTCATATTATTTAACCATTCAACTAAGCCAGGAGTAAACTGAGCATCAACGTGTTGAACTATCGCTATGGCAGATCCAAAGTTTGCTTACAAGCGAGAAAGAATTGCGGCTAGTGCATTAGGACCTCCTGTAGAAGAACCGATAACGACTAAGTTGGGATGAGATGATGCAATACCTGTGGTGGGCGTAGCCATTGCCGATAATCGAGATTGGGAATTTTGGAGAACAGTTTTAGATTTGGTAGTTGAGATTGATTTCCCGATGAGTTTGCGAATTGTGGTAATTTTTGTCAATAAAACCTGTGCAGATTCAGGATTACCATTAACGCCTAAAACTGGCGTACAAACTGTATACCAGCCTTCCATACCATCCACGGCCACATCAACTTTATAGCCTTTATTTTCTAATAATTTTCTCTCCATTTCCCGAACAGTTATAGAATCATCAACTACCAAAATACTCTTGCGGCTTTCTAGCGTAGCATTCATATTTTGTTTATCAAAGCGGCTTAATTGATTACCATTGAGTAGATTATCAACAGAGTGAATTAAATCAGAAACATCCACAATCAAAATAGGTGAACCATCTCCCATTAAAGCAGCAGCACTAATATCTTGAACTTTTCCTAAGCGGTGATCTAATGGTCTAACTACTAAATCATGCTCACCTAAAAATCGGTCTACTACTAATCCGTAATAGTCTGATTGTTCACCAATAACAACAGATAAATCTGCGGATTTTTGTGGTGATTCTGCTAATTCTAAGACTTGATGGGCTGATACTAAACCAATATTTTTATTATCCATTGTGAAATATTGGCGATGTTCCATTGAATAAATTTCTTGTGGTTTTATGATAACAATTTGCTCAATTCGTGCTAAAGGAAAAGCATATAATTGACCAGATATTTCTACTAATAGGGTACGAACAACAGATTTTCTTTGTACATTATTTATCAGATGAGATTAATTGCAAAATTCCAATATATGTTGAGCAACAATTTGTGATTGTTCTAAGTGAGGAATATGACCACAATCTTTAATCCAAATTAGCCTACTTTGCTCAATAGCTTTGGCAAACTTTGGAGCATCCCCAGTTCCCAAAATTTTATCACTATCGCCCCACAAAATTAATGTTGGTTGTTTAATTGTGGCAAGTTGCCGAAATTTAAAAGCACTATAACCGCCACTTTTGGTAAAAGCAATTAAAGCTTGAGTCCAATTAGGCATTTGCAGGTGTAATTCTCCGCAACATAAAGCATCATCATTAATCAGATTAGGGTTTTTATATGCGGTTCGACAAATGCGATCGCGCACCTTGGGATTTCGCAAAAATTCCGTTGCCCAATAATCCAAAGGCGGAAATATATACTTACTTAATGGGGAATTACCTTTCAAACCAGCACTATCCATTAATACCAGTTGTTTTACCGCTTCTGGGTAAGTGAGGGTAAAATCTATCGCCGCAGCCCCACCCATGGACGCACCCACCAAAATCACAGGTTGATTAATGAGAGTTTGCCAAAAAGAGTAGAGATGGGTTTTAATCGCTTCTGCACTGTAAGCAATTCCCGGTAATCTATCTGTAAAGCCAAAACCCAGTAAATCTACTGCCCAAACGGCATTTTTTTCCGCAAGTAAAGGCAGAAGTCGCCGATATTCAAGTATCGAACTATCAAAACCATGAATTAATAAAATCGGTGTACCACCCTGTCCTTGTTGGATATAAGTGGTATTAATGGGTTCATTGCTTAAAGGAGTAGGAATCGCCTGACGTTGGATATTTTGAGCCAAAGCGATGGATGTTGGTTCTGTGAGTTGCCCAACTACGGTAGGAAGAAAACTTGGAAACATAACCCTAATTTTAGATCACAGCGTATCACCTCAAGCAATACCCGGTGACTAATTAAAAAAGAAAATTGCCCATTTTCTTGTAAAATAAGAATCACTTATCCCTAACGTAGGAGATTAAAGCCATGCCAATGGCAGTTGGCGCAATTGAAACATTAGGTTTTCCCGCAGTTTTAGCATCAGCAGATGCAATGGTTAAAGCTGCCGGTGTCACGATTGTTTATTACGGTATCGCAGAAAGTGGCCGCATGATAGTTGCTGTCAGAGGCCACGTTGCCGAAGTGCAAACAGCCGTAGCCGCTGGAATTGCTGCTGGTGAAGAAGTTTATGGTGGTGAGGTTATTACCCACTACATTATTCCCAATCCCCCGGAAAATGTAGAAACCATCTTACCTATCCACTTCACCTCCAAATCTGAACCTTTCCGGATTTTCTAAGTAAGTTCGCTATCAAAAATTGAAGCATCCCTTCATAAACATAATTTGTAGCAACCCATAACTTTTTATATTCAAAACAGGAGATTAAAAATGTCACTACAGGCCGTCGGATCATTAGAAACCAAGGGTTTTCCCGCTGTCCTCGCAGCCGCAGACGCAATGGTAAAAGCCGGTCGAGTTACCCTCGTTGGTTATATCCGAGTTGGTAGCGCTCGCTTTACAGTCAATATTCGTGGTGACGTTTCTGAAGTTAAAGCCGCTATGGCTGCCGGTATAGATGCTGTGGAAAAGGTTCATGGTGGTACTCTTGAATCTTGGGTAATTATTCCCCGTCCCCATGAAAACGTAGAAGCTGTCTTGCCAATTGCCTATACAGCAGACGTTCAACAGTATCGAGACTCGGTGGAAAATCCCATCATTGCTCCGTCTAATAGACGCTAATTTCAATTGGTGATTGGTAAGAATTTATTCCTGGGCTGCTATCTCCTAAATTCTCCTCACAATTCCAATCACTGACATTACACTTAGAAGTTAACTGAGGTTTAGTAATCTCCGTCATGGTATAGTTATTATGCAATACAGTTCAGTATTGATTTATATAGGACTAATATTTGATTTTTGATAGCGAAGCGTGGCGTAGCCATAATGTACGTAGGGTGGGCAATGCCCACCGGATCAGGGTTTTGGTGGGCAATGGTTTTGGTGGGCAATGCCCACCCTACTTAAAATTTTTCAAATATCATTTATGATTCCTATAGTATTATCTGAAATAACAAATCAATTAGGAGTTATTCTCTTCTAACAAATCACTAAATCTAATATTGAAGTACAGATAAACGGCAATAAATATTTATCATTCCAAGTAGGCGTGAAGCTAATTGTGTTAGGTTTTTGAGTTGTAGAAATCAAAGTCAAGAATTTATATATTAGTCCTATAATTGCCAAATTTATCAATTAATTCAGATTTTCAGACAATTTCCAGAAAATTGGCAACTTATCAATAGAAAACTACGTCTTAAATAATGATTCTTTTGATCATGAAAAGATATTTATCCTAGATAAATGACCAGTTTCATATATTAGTAACAATGGCGGTTGTGATGCCAACTTTACAAAAGAGTTTCGAGGAGCGCAATATCGCTATGACAGAAGATAGGGTAAATTTAACTGAATATTGGCAACAGCAACTAGCTATAGAATGTCCAGAACAAAGTCAGGCTACTAGACAAAGTATTATTACCTGGCTTTTGGGAGTAGATTTAGAACGGTTTGATTTACTTAACCCGAAAGAACTAGCAATTGCTAAACAAGCAATGGAATATCGCTGGCGAATTCTGCACAAACGCTATTTAGGTATGAGCAGAGAAAGGGCTTATCGTCAACTTATTAGCCGGTTGGGTAGTGTTGTTGCCATCAGAAACAAAATTCAAACTTGGATATCTCTCAGCCGCGATCGCCAACGGAGTGTGATTGATGTCCTCCAAGAAGTCCTCCAAGAACTACTCCAAAGCGATTCCTATATTCAACAACAAATGGCGCACATTGGCGCATTGACAACGGATAAAAGATTACGGGATATGTTGTTATTTGCCAGTATTGAAGAATATTGTTTACGCCCAGTTCGGAATCAACCAATATTAATGTACCGATTTGTTAACTACTTGCGGCGAGTTCAGCGGGGAGGCTTAACACAAGTACCTAGTAGTGAATTAGTTAAACTTGTTTCTGAAGAAATTCTGGCAGAAAATAACGACAATCCGATTAGCTTAGTTGATAATCAAGCGATCGCTAAATATCAAGAAACCCAACAGCTAGAAGAACAACAAGCGAACCGTCAACGCGTACAGCAAGAATTTGAAGAATATTTATTAGAAAATATTGGACAAGAAGCAGTAGATTGGTTACGCTTATATCTCCAAGGCAAATCCCAAGAAGAAATTGCCAAACAACTCAACAAACCCATTAAAGAAGTATATCGTCTCCGGGAAAAACTCAGTTATCATGCCGTGCGAGTCTTTGCCATCAAAGGCCAACCAGAACTAATTGATAACTGGCTTGCCACTTCCTTAGAAGAACATAATCTAGGGTTAACAGCAACCAAATGGCCAGAACTTTTGGAGAAAATCACCCCTTTAGGAGAAAAAATCCTTAATCTTCGCAAAGCCGGTAATTCCACAGAAGCGATCGCCCAACAGCTACAACTTAAAACCCATCAAGTTCTAGGTGAATGGACAAAAGTTTATCTTGCAGCCCAAACCCTGAGAATTCAAAATTATAGCGGGAGTTAGGAGTAAAATCCTGTTGTGAAAGGAGCGTTTTATTCAAATCTTGTTTAAAGATCCACAGTTACATCATCGGATGTTACAAATGATGGTGCGACGAGTCCGGCAAATTAACCTACGCTTACAAATGCGTTTATCACAACCTGCGATTAAACTCGCCCATACCCTAGTCAGTTTAGCCGATAGTTATGGTCAAGAATCAGAACAAGGTAAGCAAATTTTGAATATTCCTCTCAATGATTTGGCAGCGGTAACAGAAATTACCCTAGAAGAAACAACCAAAATCATGGAGAAACTCTCGGAAAAAGCATGGATTAAAATTGATACTGTTAATAACATCATGAATTTAATTAACTATCAACAACTCGTGGTTTTAGCAAGTAAACTCTAATCTTTTGACAGAGTAGAAACATTTAAGAAAATGCTAAATTAAACCAGATATCAACTTAAATACCGTAAAAATGTCATAAGTTAAAAAAAGTGTCCACAAGAAAATTGATTTATGACTACCACTATCAAGACTAAGCCTGATTTAGCTTCCCGTTTCGTCAATGGTATTTTGGCTATTAAACCCTTAGCCAATTTTGCTAAACATCAAGCTAGACAAATGATGATTAAACGGGCTGAAGAAATTGGTGTGTTTTGGACAAAGGAATCTGAGAAACTCCAGGCTCGTGATTGGTCTAGCGATTTCACTCAAGTCCAAAATCCTGACCTCAACTATCCAGATTACTACGTTACTTCATTCCACGCCTACGAAACCGGAAATCTGAGTTGGCAAGCTGCTTGTGAAGTAGAATCTGCGGCTCGTGCTGTCCATGCTAAAATTTGGCAAGAAATTGAAAGTCAAGGAGATGCTAAACTCCGCCAAAGCTTTCACGATATCCTGAAAAATTCTATTTTTGAGCAGCCACAAGATATTATAGATTTAGGGTGTAGTGTGGGTATGAGTACCTTTGCCCTCCAGGAACTGTACTCCCAAGCCCAAATTACAGGTTTAGACTTATCTCCTTACTTCTTAGCTGTAGCTAACTATCGTAGCCAAGAACGTCAAGCAAATATCAATTGGATTCATGCTCAAGCTGAATCTACAGGCATAGCAGATGCAACATTTGATTTGGTTTCGATTTTTCTGATGTGTCATGAATTACCCCAGTCAGCAACTCATCAAATTTTTGCTGAAGCTAGACGGATTTTGCGTCCCGGTGGCCACTTAGCAATTATGGACATGAATCCCAAATCGGAAATTTATAAAAAAATGCCAACCTATGTATTCACGCTGCTCAAAAGCACCGAACCTTATTTAGATGAATATTTCAGTTTGGATATCGAACAAGCCCTGATTGGGGCCGGTTTCCAAACTCCTACTATTACTAGCAATAGTCCTCGTCACCGGACAGTTATAGCTCAGGTGAGTGGCTAATTTATCTTTAGTCCTGTGGGCAGTTATTCCCCCTCTACTGTTGCTGTGGTTTTACTACCGCAGAACTCCTACTGCTCCACCCCTGTTAAATCTACTAGTTTTGTTCATTATTGGGGCTATATCTGGTTTTGTGGCTCTTGGCCTGGAATGGGGCATGGAAACTGTCGCTAACTGGGTTTTAAACTGGCAACAGATACAGCGTCATTTTTTTGGTGTTGTTTTTCGACAGATATTAGCGATCGCTCCCATTGAAGAAGGTTGTAAATTAGTAGCAGTTATTGTCCCCATTTGCTATTTACAACGTCAGTATTATTTGCGAGCTACTACTGTTTTTTTGTTTACTATAGCCGTAGCTTTAGGGTTCGCTGCGGAAGAAACCTGGATTTATCTATTTCATGGCACATCTTCAATTCTAGAACGCAGCCTTGGTACACCAGTTCATGTCATGTTTTCTGCACCTTGGGGATACGCTTTAGGCATATATATTTCTGCTAGTAGAAGATGCAATCGAGATCGGAATTTGATTTTTACCGCTTGGTTAAATTCAGTTTTTTGTCATGCTTTAGTGAATATTTTCTCTATTTCTGGAGAATTTCCCTACCCCATACATTTCCTCATATACTGTTTTTTCCCCTTACAATTATGGCTGTTTTGGCGCTTGGAACAACTCTTGCGAAAACTCCAGGGAAAACGTCCTTTGCTGTTAATTTCTGGCTACACATCCTTAGGGCGAATTTGGCAAAGGGGGTTAGTGTTATTAATGCTGTTATTGGGTGGAAATGGTTTATTTGGGTTATTGATTTTAGCTAGAAAAATTAGTCCTTTGCGGTGGGAACTTTTGTTTGAGCGGACAATTTTCTGGTTTATACTAGAGAAAGTATTGCTAAATTTCTGGTTAGGAATTTTTGCTTGGTTAATTTATCGCTATTTACGCAAGTTAGCCCGTCGTCGGTATTCTTTTAGATCATGAAAATACTAGGAGATTTTTATGCAAGCAACTTCAGTCCGTTGGACAACTGCTGATTTAGAATTATTTACAGGTGATAACAGAAACCGTTATGAAATTATTGATGGAGAGTTATTTGTAACAAAATTACCACATTGGAATCATCAATGTAGTTGTGTCAATATAGGTAAAGTTGTTGGCATTTGGTCGAATCAAAGTGGTTTAGGACAAGTAGCTATTGCCCCAGGAATTATTTTTTCAGATGCAGATAATGTGATTCCTGATGTAGTTTGGGCTAGTCATGAATGTTTAGAACGGTTATTAGATGAAAGTGGACATTTAACCGGCGCACCAGAATTAGTAGTTGAGGTATTGTCAACAGGACAAAAAAATGAAAAGCGTGATAGAGAATCTAAATTAAAATTGTATTCTAGTCAAGGAGTGCAAGAATATTGGATTTGCGATTTTAATGCTAAACAAGTTGAAGTTTATCGTCGTCAAAAAGCAGTTTTAAAGTTAGTAGCTACTTTATTTAATGAAGATGAATTAACTAGTCCTTTATTACCAGGATTCAAATGTCTAGTCAGTCAATTTTTTTAAATCATAATATCCCCGACTTCTTGAAGAAGTCGGGGATCTGAAGGGTCTGAGGGATTTTAAACTATTGCCAATACTGGTTGACTTACCTCTGCATTAGTTGATTCAGAATCAGCAGCATAGATTTCACAGGCATTATTAGGACTTTCAACGAGTTTAACTTTGTAAAGTGTTGCTCCTAATTCTTGAATAGGCGATCGCAATGTATTACTAATATAAAGAGCAATATTTTCGGCTGTTGGCACAACCCTATCAAAGAAAGCAACATCTTTATTGAGAAACGTGTGATCAAATGGCTCAATTACGTAATCTGTAATGATCTGATTTAAAGCCCCTAAATCAATAATCATCCCAGTAGAAGCATCAATTTCTCCCTTGACAGTTACCTCTAATTGATAATTATGTCCATGGCCATTGACACGAGCGCATTTACCATAAATTTCCGTATTTTTTTCCAAACTCAAATCAGGGTGCGCTAATCTGTGAGCCGAACTAAAATGAGTGCTAACATTCAGATAACCCTCCATCCCGTTACCCGTATAGTCTGCCCAAAGTTGATGACTTTCAAACAGCTTAACCTTGGATAGTTTTACGCCTAACTCATCAATAGGTGATTCTAGGAGATGATTAATGTAACGGACAATATTTTCTGTGGTGGGTACAATATCGGCAAAATAGGGAATATCTTCATTTACACAAGAGTGATCAAATATCTTCACCACATAATCTTCTACTACTCGATTTAAAGCAGCGACATCCACAACCATACCAGTGCGTGAGTCTATTTCCCCTGATACAGTCACTTCTAAATGATAGTTATGTCCATGTGTTTGAGTACATCTACCATACTTGTCAACACTGAGATTAGGCGCAAGACGGTGAGCAGCGCTAAAATGGGTTCTGATAGTTAAATCAGCTTGTGTTCCCTCTCCTTGGTAATCTGCCCACAGTTGAGGATGTTCAAATAACTGGACGCGAACTAAGGGTAAATGGGGCGCTAAACGTTGCCAAATCACCCGCGCGATATTCTCCGTGGTGGGGAGAGTTTCTTGAAATTCTGTCCAGACATCATTGAGATAGGAAAAATCTAGTTGTCCAGTAATTTCCCCTTTAATAACGTGTTTCACATCAGACAGATTCAACACCATACCATACTCATCTAATTCCCCAATCATGGAGATGAATAAAACATAGTTATGTCCGTGTCCGGGAAATTTCGAGTAAAGTCCAAATTTTTCTAAATTCTCGGTTTCACTCAGTTCTGGGAACCAATACCGACAAACTGCTGAAAACTGGTCGCGGCGATTAACAATACATTGCATGAGTATACTGGGAAGAGAATTTAATGTTTCTTAACGTTTCACTGTTGACAGTATAAAGCAATTTGTTACAATGTTACAATCTACTCATAATTTGTCAGAATCAGGATAACCAGGATTTAAGGATTTACAGGATGTTGTTTAAAAGTATCTTGTTTTGAATATTGATTTGATGATTAATTCTAAAAGTCTGAGAGTTAATATAAAGTCAATTTCAACGCCATACTTGCACCTTCATAACATCAAAATGATAATCATAAGTCCATACTTGTAATTTCATTTCTTCAGATAAAATAGCAGTGATAGCATCACAGAGGGTAATTTTCTGATCTGGAAAACAAGCTGCTTTTTCTGCTGCTGTTATGTATTGTTCTTGGGAAGGGTTGAGAAAATAAAGTGATTCTATACAATTTCTAGCAAATTTAATTGCTTGTTCAGTTCCCAGACGATACAGCAAAAGATTATATGTTTCTAGATAAACAGGAAAGGGAACTAAGATTGTTAACTTTTATGCATTGATTCTTTGTATTTGGATTTGGGAACGCTGATGATATTGATCATCTACATCTATAGCAGCATAAAGGGGTCCGGTATCGGCAATTATGGCTCTCAAGGTGTGTTTGGTGGTAATGATTGTAAGTATATTTCTTCAGCAAGAATTTGATCATGATTTACCGATGTATCCAAAAATCCACTTCCCTTAGTTGCAGGAATAAACTTGATTGGTTTTTTTGGAGGTAAATAACCACGTTGACTCAGAAATTCGATGATGGCATCTTCAACAATATCATTAGCAGGTAACAGATTTTCCTGATCTTTGATATAACTATTAAGAGCATTTGCTAATGTATCTGGTAGTGTGATATTGAGGGATTGCATAGGGTTTTAGGGAAAATTATATCTATATTATATTCTTGTCTGAATCAGGATATCCAGGATTTAAGAGGTTGTTTGATAGCGAAGCGTGGCGTTAGCCATAAAGTTTTGGGTGGTGATCTTAGGCACTTGCTGATAGCTTGCGTGGCGAAGCCATTCCCCCCTAACCCTCCTTAAAAAGCTATCCATTACTCACATCTTTCTTAACATAAAATTTGACAAAATCCAGAGATTGTGTATTGTCTATGATCATACCCACAAGCTCAATTAATGATTCTTTTAAATATTATAGATCCCCGACTTCTTAAAGAAGTCGGGGATCTGGGAATTTAGGAAATCTGGGAATTTAGGAATTAATCATTATCCCCAATATCCCGTTTTGGTGGACGTTTATAGGTAAAGGTAAAACTCTCCCCACTGGCAATTACCTTTCGCATTTCCTCATACATAGGATAACTACCAACACCACTGAGATTTGCCCAACCTCGCGTCCTGGTTAAAGCCACAAATAACTGATTGCGGAAATTTACATCACTTTCATTTCGCGCTACATTATCAAAACCTACCACATAAACCATATCTGCTTCATGTCCCTTAGCGCGAGTAATCCGTGATACCGTCACACCACCATCACACCAGAATTTATCCGGGTCATTATGAGGATATTGGGGAGCTAAATCATTTAACTTTAAAGCCGTAGGAATATAAACATCAATGTCATTTTCCATTAAATAACTAGCAATAGATGTTTCTAATTCAATTGCTTTATAAGATGAACCTAAAACCAAAACCAAAATATCCCGACTGGGGTTAAGTCCGTCATGGACAATATTGTGCATAATATTCTCAGATAAAGCCGTCATTTCCGCTTCACGAGAACTATAAGTTGCAAATTCTAAAACAGGTTTTCCCCACAGTTCAGGAATAGGATTTGGTGAAAATTGTGGTTGTCTTTCGACAGTTATCGGTTTACCAACTCGGCGAAAATCTCCCTTGACTTCATAACCAATTCTATGCCAATCATCCTTATTTGTAATCCCTGTTAACATTCCTTCTGGACGCAACAAACCCATGCCAATAGCATGAGCAGATGTGAGAATTTGTCCAGGAGTTCGGTAACAACGTTTCATAACTTCGGAACGTTTTATGCCTCCAGGATATTGAGGTTGTTTACTTAATAAATTACTTAAATTTTCTCCAAATATTTCCTTAGCTTTGGGTACTACTAAATTATCCAAACTTTGCGCTTCATCATAAGCCCAAATCAAGCGTCTTTCTTCTGGCTTTTCTACATTTACAGGTCGTAAAGCTTGATAAGCTAACCAATAAATAGCCTGTTTATCTTCATATTTTAAATCATCTTCGGCTACTAAATCTTGACCTTCATCAATTAAGATGGCATCAAACATGGGTTCAATAGTAATTTCTTCTAATAGCCGTTTACTTAAATCTATTAAACCCCGATTTGGCTGTCTTTCGTTGGTGTTTTGCACAGTTCCCGGTCTTTTACCGTGATATTCACAAATGGTTCTATATAAACCTGGTTGTTCTTTTGCTCCCCAAGCATGAAATACTTGTAATTTAAAGTTAGTTTTTGGATCATATTCCATTTCACCACAACTAAAACGCTTGATCCATTGATCTAGTAAACCAATCATTAAATCATATAAAGAACGGGTAAAAAAGACTAAAGCAATATCCCACTCTGGATGTTTGAGGTGCATATTTGCGGCTTTTTGACACAGTAAAACCGTTTTTCCTGAACCAGCAATACCGCGAATCCGTTGGGGTCCTGGGGGAATTTCTTTACCAATATGTTCTTGTTGTAAATCAATTTCATAGAGTCTTTCTCGTAAACTATCAATGACACTAGAACGGGTTTTTCCAGTGGTATTAACTTGATTACGAGGTGGTTTACGCAATACAGGTGTTCCTGCGACGACTGATAGTAATAATTCCCAATCTTTATCTTCTAACTCTGCTCCAGGAATAACAATATTAGCTTGTTGAATCCGTTCAATTAAACCAACTTTCCCTAATTGGTCTTGAAATATAATTGGTGGACAATCAGATAATTTATCAAAGCCTTTTTGTTGCCATTGTTCTGTGGTAATTTGTGGTAATGCAACTATAGCTCTACCATTTACTTTTCGCCAAAGTGCTGTTTCTCTATCACTATATGATATTAATGCTCGTAGTTGATGTTCTGCTTGTTGATAGGGATTTATTTCTGTGATATCACTATCTTGTAATTGCCATTGTTGACCATTAATAGTGGTAATTTGGTCAATATTGATGGATTTTACTTCAACTACAACTATACCAAATTCTCTATCAACTATTAAGATATCTGGCTCTTTTCTAATTTCTCCTACTTTAGAAAAAATGGGATAACGCCAATATCCAATACAGTTTCTATCAGCAAAGGCACTCCGAAAAGCATCCCAAACTTTCTGTTCTCCGTCTTGATTTTTAATTGCTTCGGTAGTAATAAACTTGCTACCCTGTTCTTCTATGCCTACAGCCATTTTCTTTACCCGCATAAAATCGTTATGGATTTTAAGCTACCATTACTAATAGTTTATAATATCTATCTGTGGGTAGATGATACTGAGTTTGTAATTTGAATTTGTTCGAATCAGGATTTTCACCGATTTGAGGATTTTCAGGATTTTTTCTTGATGATTTATTTTTTAGTTTAAATATTAATTGTCTGAATCAGGATTTTCAAGATTTGAGGATTTTCAGGATTGTCGTTGAGGATTTATTTTTCAGTTTAAATATTAATT
>JAKOGY010000013.1 GCA_028658405.1 Dolichospermum sp. ST_sed8
TACCCTAAGACTATGCTCAGGGTGGTCTGGTCAGTACAGCTTCCTTGATTTCTCTTGCAAGCTCAGTCCCTTTAGGGCTGGGTTACTGACACAAGTAAGGAGTTAGAAATTAATATAACTTCTAACTCCTTATTGACCGCTTCTAGCTAAAGATATATTACTTTTCTTAGATCCCCGACTTCTTTAAGAAGTCGCGCATCTGTATTGTATTGTATTAAACTCCAGCATGACCTAAAGCTATCCCTGTTACCAGCATTCCCAAAACCAAAAACGGTTGGGCGCTGGCTTGATATTTGACATCATTGGCTATGGGGTCACGGAGAAAATACATATCTTGGAAAGTGATTTGGGGAATGATTAATAGGACGAGAATTGCTGCATATAAATTCTCATTAATACTCACCAAATAACCAGCAACCAAACCTTGAAATAAGTCAATCATGACCACACAAATCAAAGCCGCATTTTGCACACCAAACATGACTGGTAATGACTGTAATCCTAATTGGCGATCGCCTTCCACACTCTTAAAATCATTGACAATGGCAATCCCTAAACCAGCCAAACTGTAAAATAAGGTCAGAACTACAATTTTCCAACTCAGTTCCCCAAATAAAGCATGACCAGCCCACCAAGGTAAAGCAATGTAACTTGCACCCAAAGCATAATTTCCTAACCAACCATTTTGTTTTAATTTCAATGGTGGTGCAGAATAGATATAAGCAATGAAAGTCCCAAAAACCGACAACATAAAAACAGTAGGAAATGGATGACCTGCCCATACATCTAAAGTGTACGACACACCATATCCTAGTAATAGCAAAACAATGATTTGGCTAATTACTTGCTTTTCCGAAATTCTCCCAGAAGGGATAGGACGATAAGGTTCATTAATCGCGTCAATTTCCCGGTCATAATAATCATTGATGGTTTGGGTATAACCTGTCAATAAAGGACCAGAAAGAAACATACAAAGGGCAGACTTCAAGACATTTTCTAAAGTCCAGGTGTAGTTACCAGCAGAAGCCGCACCGCAGACTACACCCCAAATTAGGGGAATCCAGGTAATCGGTTTCATCAATTGCAAGCGGATTTTCCAAATAGAAGTTTCCCCAGCACTTGCACCTTTCATTCCCAGAAGTTGCCGAGTTTTTGCATTACGATCTTCTGCAATTGTTACTTCTTGATTTGTAGATTCTAGAACCTCATTTGGCTGAGAATCTGGATTAATAGGAGTTGATTCAGACATAAGGTGTAATAGTGATTGGTGATTGGTAATTGGTAATTGGTAATTGGTGATTGGAAAAATTTTACCTATTACCTATTACCCATTACCTATTACCTAAAAAGAAATTATCAAATAACTATTTTGAAACTTTGCGCCAGTTACAGGTTTACCACTTAAAGCAGGGGGCAGGAAGATATTCCGCCTGTGATCTCCGGCTTCTATTGTGACTTCTGGCCCGTACTGGGTGAGCTTGACTTGCTTTTTGTCAAAACCAGGCAAAAATAGGCGCACTTGGCGATTATGTACGTCAATTTCAATTGGTTGGTTAGCTTGTAATGCTTGCTCAATAAAGTTGGGTAAAGCATCTATCAGAGGTTGCCATTCACCATTGGAGACATCAGGAACTATGCTCACAGGTAGAGGTGCAAATTCCTCAGATAAATTAGTATTTTCTCCACCAGTAACTAAGATTGCCCCACCAACAGTTAAACCAATTTGTTGGGCGCTTCCCCAAAGATAGCGGGAATTTGCCACATCAATGGGTTCTGATGTTGTCACTAAAAAAGCAGCAACGCGTCGAGGATTAGCTAAAGCATCTTTACCCTCTTCGAGAAAATTATTAACTTGGTTAGTGGGTTGAGAAAAATTATCAGCAGTCCAATTAACATTAAAAAGACTGCTAATTAAGGGCTGAATGAAGGGAGATTCAGTAATTGTTTTCCCTAAATCGGAGTTAACAAATAATTGTCGGAATCGTCGTATATACCAACTGAGAGATTCTGGCATTCCCAGCATCCGCAAGGTGGAAGCATCCCCCGTACCATCGTAGATAATCGCGTCATATTTGCCGCTGGCATCATATTCACGAATCGCATTGAGAGCAAGGGCGTTGTCCATACCTGGTAATGCTACCAATTCTTGTCCGTAAACCTCTTTAAAAATTGGTGTGCGGAGGTATTGAGCCTCCAATTTTTTCACTTCATCCCAGTTGCGTTCTAGCAGTACAGATGCTTGAAGCTGTACTGCTTGCAGATTGAGAGAGATTTCCTGGGGGTCAGGAGTCAGAGCCGTATTGAGTAGAATTGACAATGTTGGATCTGCTAGTCCTGCTAGGAGTACCCGTTTGCCTTGTGTTGCCAAGCTAATGGCTGCGGCGATCGCTATCTTACTGCGAGCGATGCCGTTTTTACCTAAAAATGTCAGTATCAAGGCCATTACTCAATTTCCAATTATCGCCGATCTTTTCAATAACAACTTAACACTGAACCAATCCTCTTAGCCTCTGCTCTAAGTTGTCTTGACTATGCTAGTTTGATTTCATCTTCAAAAAACCAGGTGGAGGAGTTGTCATCAAATTTGACCACCACACCAATTCCCGCCCCATCAGTGACTTTGTAGCCAGAGATAGTGCCAATTTTTCCGAGTTTTTGAGCGATAGTAGAGGATACGCGATCGCGCAAACGAATTACCTTAACTTTCTGTCCGATTTCCATGATCTAGTTACAATCCAATAATCCAAATCTCAGTGTAGCGGAATCTGGTACTCTGTTTTCATCAGTCATGGTTTAAAATTAAATCAGTAAGCAATTAGGTATGCTCTTATGTTTGTGACAGCCCAACAGCTAGAACAACAAATGCCCGATGCGACTCATTTGTTAAGTGATGAGCCGGAAATGGAAAGTTCTTTGCATTATATGCAGTTACTAATACTCGTAACTAGCTTAGAATGGTTATGGCGTGATCAAAATGATTTTTTTATTGGTGCAGATATAACCATTTATTTTAGTCGTCAACAGTTAAAAAATCGACAATTTCGGAGTCCACATTTCTTTTTAGTCAAGGATACAGAAAAACGTCCTCGCACGTCTTGGGTTGTTTGGGAAGAAGATGGACGTTATCCAGATTTAATTATTGAATTACTGTCAAATAGTACAGCAAAAGTTGACCGCAACCTGAAAAAAAGTTTCTATGAAAATAGCTTTCATCCTCCTGAATATTTTTGGTTTAGTCCCGAAAGTTTAGAATTTGCTGGTTTAAAATTGGTAGGAAATCAATATCAGGAAATTGTAGCTAATCAAGAGGGATATCTTTGGAGTGAAGTCCTAGATTTATATTTAGGTGTGGCAAATAGTAAACTTCGCTATTTTACATCTGAAGGTGAATTAGTACCAACACCAGAAGAAGCGGCTATAAAGATCCAAAAAGAAGCTCGAACAGCCCAAAATCAAGCTATTGAAGTAGAACGACAGTTAACAGCAGAAAGAGAAAAATCGCAACTTTTGGCAGCACGTTTGCTATCGCTCGGTGTAGATCCTGATAGTTTAAGGTAAGCAAATATGTATCAACATAATCCCCCTTTGTCGCCAAAAGAAACCATGCCGACGATGTATGATTTACCCAGTGAGTTAATAGGAGAGTCAGGTTTGCCGGACGAATTTCATTGTATACAAGCGGATTTACTCAGTGAAACTTGTCAACCTGTCAATTATTCATCTGAGGAAATGTTACTGGTCAGCGACTTAAATATTTATTATGACCCCCGACATCCTGGTTGGTACAAACGTCCTGATTGGTATATGGTGCTAGGAATTCCTAATGCTAACCACCAAGAAGATTTACGTTTAAGTTATGTTGTGTGGCAAGAAGGAATTAATCCTTTTTTAGTAGTAGAATTACTGTCACCAGGAACGGAACAAGAAGACTTAGGACAAACTCTGAGGGAAGTCAATAAACCACCAACCAAGTGGGAAGTATATGAACACATTTTGCGTGTTCCTTACTATATTATCTATGACCGTTATCAACATAATTTCCGTGTCTTCAAAATTAATGGTACTCGTTATGAAGCTATATCTTTGCCAGATAACCGTTTCTGGTTAGAAGAAATAGAAATGGGTTTAGGTTTGTGGCAGGGAAGTTATCAAAATACAGAGGGTTTATGGTTACGTTGGTATAATGCTGATGGTTGGTTGCCAACATTAGCAGAAAAGGCAAAAAGTGAACGTCAACGAGCAGAGAATGAAAGTCAACGGGCAGAGAATGAACGTCAACGGGCAGAGAATGAACGTCAACGGGCAGAGAATGAACGTCAACGGGCAGATAAATTAGCGCAATATTTGCGTTCTCTTGGTGTAGATCCTGATACTGTAATCAATTAGGAAAAAGCTATGACTACAACCATAAACTTAACCGATGTCAGTATTAAATATCCTAGTGCAGATGGAGAGCTTGTGGCGGAAACCTACATACACCTTTATGCTATTTTAACTACTTTAGAAGTTCTCAAACAATACCTTACAGGTAAACAAGCAACGGTATTAGCAAACCAATTTCTTTATTATGCCCAAGGTTTTCCGAAATTAAGAGTCGCACCAGATGTAATGGTAATTTTTGATGTGTCTCCTGGTGGTAGAGATAATTATAAAGTGTGGGAAGAAGGACAAGTTCCCCAAGTTATTTTTGAAGTGACAAGTCCAGCTACTAAAAATCAAGATCAGAAAGAGAAAAAGCTTTTATATGAACAATTAGGAATTTTAGAATATTGGTTATTTGATCCCAAAGGAGAATGGATCAAGAATAAGTTATTGGGGTATAGATTAGAAGAGGAAATTTATCAACCAATTACTGATAGTTTATCTGAACCTTTAGGATTGCGTTTAGAAGTGGAAGGGGAACTTTTGAGATTCTACCGATTAGATACAGGTGATAAATTACTCATACCTACAGAACTAGCCGAAAAGGCTGAACAAGAATATCAACGGGCTGAAGCTGAACGAGAAAGGGCTGATGAAGCGGAAATGAAAGCAGCTATACTAACTCAAAGGTTAAGGGAGTTAGGTATTGAGCCTGATAATTTGTAAATAAATCTTTGAGTAGAAATTTCCCTAATCTAAAAATTAGTCGCAGACAATAGGACTCATATAGTATAAAATGCCGAAATGACTTTTTTCTGGTGTGTAATGGTGCTTAATAATGACGCTTTCCCTCAAAGATAATTTAAATTGGTTACAAGTGCAGCGTTATTGCGAACTCTTGCACGTATTAGTAGAAAGGACTCTAAAAGTCCGCTACCGGGGTTCTTTTTTGGGGGTTTATTGGTCACTATTGAACCCTGTAATTATGACAGGGCTGTATACTGCCATTTTTGGTTCTACCTTTGCATCCTACTATGGCAACTCCATCATTAACTATATGCTGGCAGCAATGACGGGATTATTAGTAATCAATTTTTTCTCAGCTTGCACATCCCAAGCCTTAACCAGCGTAGTTGGTAATGGGGCATTATTGAATAAAATTCAGTTGCCAGTCAGTGTTTTTCCGGTATCAATGATTGCGGCAAATGTCTTTCAGTTTTCAGTAGGATCATTGCCATTACTAGCGATTATGACTTTGATTAATTCCAAAAGTCCAATCAATGTCATAGCTTTGGTATTTCCATTTTTCGCACTGATTTTAGTTTCTACAGGAGTTGGGTTTTTAGTCAGTGCTTTGTACGTATTTTTTCGGGATTTTCCTTACTTCTATGAATTAGTGGTATTTGTAATTTGGTTAAGTAGTCCTATATTTTATCCAGCAGCTATTGTTCCCAAGCAGGTAAAACAGTTTTTAGGTTTAAATCCCTTATCCCCAATTATTGAAAGTCTACGTCAGATTACATTGTCAGGTTCTTCGCCAGATTTAGGTTTGATTTGGGGGGCTTTATTGAGTGGCATCATTATTTTAGCTTTGGGATGGACTTGTTTTCACCTGTGGCGGCATCAATTTATGGATTTGTTGTGAATAGAAGTGAAATCTAATTCTAAACATTTAGCAAAGGTAACAAAATAAATTAATTATGATCACAATCATAGCCGATCCCAATTCTCAAAAACGCAAACATTTTATTACTCTAGTCATGAAATATGTTAAACCAGGGGCAGGGAGCAGTATAGAATTTTTAAGCAACCGGACTTGGACTCATCCTGTGACAAATCTTAATGATATTATTAAACAAGCTCCTTTTGTTGTTGTTGGCGGTGTAGCAACAAGGCTTTATATGCCTGAAAGAATGACTCTTGATTTAGATATTTTAATTAAAGCGGAAGATGCTAAATTAATATATCAAGATTTAGAAAAAGCAAATGGGCAAAAAGTTGGAGAATTAAGTATTCCTGGAAGTCAATGGAAATTAAATGATGGTACATCTTTAGATGTATTAGAATTTGAAGGAAATTGGGTAATAGAATCCCTGAATAATCCCAATTATGCCCCAGATGGATTACCCATAATTGATTTGCCTTACTTGGTGTTAATGAAAATCATAGCAGGGCGTAGCCAAGATTTAGCAGATATTAGTCGAATGCTAGGAGGAGCAAAAGATGGACAATTAGAGCAAGTTAAAAAAGTAATTAATCAATATTTGCCTAATGCATTAGAAGACTTGGAAAGTTTAATCATTTTGGGTAAACTAGAACAAAAATGAGGAATTACGGCATTTTCACACTACAGATGATGATATCTGAGGCTTTAGTTGATAATATAAAAATACTACCTACCGGAAGTGAAATCTATGGCTTTAACAGCAAAAGAAATAGAAGCATTAATGCCAGATTGCACAGAACTACTCAGCGACGAACCAGAGATGGAAAGTTCCTTGCATTATACACAACTATTAATTCTAGTAACTTGTTTAGAATGGTTATGGCGCGATCGCCAAGATTTCTTTATTGGTGCAAATCTCAGCATTTACTATAGCCGACAACAGTTAAAAAACAAAGACTTTAGAGGACCAGACTTTTTTCTAGTCAAAGATACGGAAAAACGTCAGCGTGCTTCTTGGGTAATCTGGGAAGAAGATGGAAGATATCCCAACTTGATTATTGAATTACTTTCTGATTCTACAGCTAATGTAGACAGAGGATTAAAAAAAGAGTTGTATCAAAACCGATTTAGAACTTCTGAGTATTTTTGGTTTTCCCCAAATACCCTAGAATTGGTAGGTTGGCGATTAGTAGGAAATGAATATGAAAGTATTTCTACTTCGGAAAATGGCTGGTATTGGAGTCAGGAATTAGGTTTATATTTAGGAGTGTTTGAAAATAGATTGAGGTATTTTACTGTTGAAGGAAGATTAATCCCAACTCCAGAAGAAGCTAATTTAGAAGAGATGAAAAAAGCTGAGGTTGAACGCCAAAAAGCTGAGGTTGAACGCCAACGGGCTGATAAATTAGCAGAGTACGTGCGATCTATTGGAGTAGATCCAGATACTTTGATGTAATATAGGAATTATAAATGATATTTGAAAAATTTAAGTATTGTAGGGTCGGCAATGCCCACCGCTGGCAGATTCTATTTGGCATTGCTTACCATAATAATAGTTCAAAAATCAAAAAATCAATATTGTTCGTATATCATAATGAAAATCGAATTTATTGAAGTGCTTTTACTAAATGGCATGATTATTTTAGCCCTAGGATGAACTTGTTTTCATCTATAGCGGCATCAATTTATGGATTTGTTGTAAATGGAAGTAATTCGACTAGATCATGTTTCCTTGTGGAGACGGACTCAAGAGGAGTTTTCTTACGATTTAAAGAAAACGCTTCTATCTGTAGTAGAGGGTAAATATCGTCAACCTGCCAGAAAATTAGTTTTAGATAATATTGATTTAGTGGTGGAAAAAGGCGAAAAAATAGGTGTTGTAGGCGCGAACGGTTCTGGTAAATCCACGCTGTTAAAAATAATTTCCGGAATTCTCAAACCTACCTCCGGAATAGTAAGAGTCCGTGGTCAAGTAGCGCCTTTAATCGAACTAGGAGCGGGCTTTGATGGGGAAATTTCAGTGCTGGACAATATCCTCCTTTATGGTGTATTATTGGGTTTTTCTAGGGCTGAGATGAAAGCAAGAGCGCATTCTATTTTGGAGTTTGCCGAATTGGAGGATTATGTTTTAGTTCCAGTTAAGGGTTTATCTTCGGGTATGGTGGCTCGTTTGGGTTTTGCTATTGCTACTGATGTCCAGCCGGATATTTTAATTTTAGATGAGGTGTTGTCTGTAGGAGATGAGAGTTTTAAGAATAAGTGTAAGCAAAGAATGGATAAGTTTTGGGATGCAAATGCAACGGTTTTAGTTGTGTCTCATGATTTGGAGTTTATCCAGGAATCTTGTGATCAGGCAATTTGGTTAAGTAAAGGAAAAGTCCAGTTAGTAGGAAATGCTAGTGAAGCCGTCAAATATTATCTTGAAAGTGTAAGTAGCACAGAGACAATTTCTAATTAGAGAACTCCACAAAAAAGATGATCCAATAGCTATGCTGATTTAGCGAAAATTTCCACAAACCATTTTTTAAGATTTAGGAGGCAGTGAATCTGTGTTTCAATTTCTGCCATAGCAGAGGTTGTAAGTTTAACACCTGTGGAATAAACTGTTTCTACCAATGTGACAACCGGATTTTTGCCCTTAAATGTGAGAGTTTGGGCGAAATTGAGTAGAGTCTCTACTTCAGTTAAGCAAACTACCATTCTCATGCTGTTGTAGCCAACTAAAACAACGTTCTATCGGGTTATATTTACTGTGATAAGGCGGATAATAAGCAAGTTGTAACGTCAGTTGAGATGATGTCGTAAAATCGACAATTCGCTTCATAAACACAAGTCCGACGAGAATGATTTTCCTGGACATTATCCTGATTAATGACCTATTTTTGAATGTGAGTAAAACGGTGTTTGACAATTTGCCACCAGCTTTTAAGTAATTCTCTTAGTTATTTGGATAATAAAATATGAATTCAAATAGAGAAGTTCAACAAAAAGGCAATATTAAACTAGAACTAGAAAATATTCCTGACGATAGGGAGTTTATTGCTGATTATGATTCTTCGATTAAGATAGTTCAAACCATAAGTCCTTTATCTGTGAATTATCAAGAAAATAAAAAGATTCTATTAACAAATCATCATTTAGAGAACTACGCTGGTTCAGAATTAGTAACTTTTGAATTAGCAAAGGAATTTCAAAATAGAGCTTGGGATGTATATGTCGCTACATTTAGCTATGGCGGCAATATGAAAGAACTATTTGAGAAAAATGATATTAGTGTTTTCAATATCTTAAATGAATCATTATTAACAAAAGATTTTGATTTAGTTTGGGGACATCATTTTCCTGTACTGTATAAATGCTTTTTTAAAGACCAAATAAAAACAAAAAATTTAGTTTTAAGTAGTTTATCACCCTATGAACCACTTGAAAGGATCGTTCATTTACATGAAGAAAGTAATGCCGTAATATTTAACTCTCAAGAAACATACAATCATCATATTCAATACTCTGAGAAATTGGCAAGTAAATTTCAGGTTTTTCCTAATTCTGTTGCCCAAGAGTATTTTGAAAAATCAAAAAATAGCTTTAATTATGATATTCAAAAAATAGCAATTGTTTCAAATCATGCACCTCCAGAAGTGATGGAAGCAATCGAAAAACTTGAAGCAAAAAATATAGAAGTTATTTTTGTAGGACAACAACAACAATCTCAGCTAGTTGATTCAGCCTTATTGATTTCTTGTGATGTAGTTATAACCATCGGTCGGACTGTACAACATTGTATGGCATTAAAAATACCGGTTTTTGTTTACGATCATTTTGGTGGACCAGGATGGCTAAATGATATTAATTTGAAAGAGGTTGAATGGTTTAATTATTCTGGCAGATGTTGTAGAAATAAATTAAGTGCTGATGAAATTATCCAAGATATTTTTGCTGGCTATAAATCTGCTTTAGAAAACCTACCTTTCTTCTATAACTATGCTCAAGAAAAATATAACTTAAGCAATAATATTAGTAATATTTTGAATAGGTTAAATTTTGAAAAACAAGCGTTGATAAAAATAGAATTTAATCATCATCACAAATGGGATAATTTATGCAGAACTTACCATGATATCTATTCCAGAAGTTTAGGAAATTTGCATTATCATATTGCTCAATTACAAGCATCTCAATCTCAATTACAAGTATCTCAACTTCAATTACAAGCATCTCAATCTCAATTACAAGTATCTCAATCTCAATTACAAGTATCTCAATCTCAATTACAAGCATCTCAACTTCAATTACAAGAAACTCAACTTCAATTACAAGAAACTCAATCTCAACTTTATCATTACCAAGTTGAGTACCAAAAATCTCAACTAATGATTGTGGCTATGGAAACTAGCAAATTCTGGATGTTGAGAAAAATGTGGTTTAAATTTAAAAATTCATTCAGCACGAAAAACTTTTTCAATGCTTAAAAGCAATGGAAATATAAAGAATGAATATTAGCAAATGAAGCGGTAAAGTTACAATTTTTTAGGTATCTAACTCATGAAGAAAACTAATTTTTTATCTCAAGAAAAAAGTATTGCTTTATCCATAAGTGTCACTGTCATAGTACCAATATTTAATGCCTATGAAGACACCAAAAGATGCCTAGATTCTTTACTTTTATATACTGATTATAGGCATAAAATATTATTAATGGATGATGCCAGCACTGATGAAAGAATTGCAGAACTTACTCAAAAATTATCCTCTGAGTATTCTCATATAAACTATCTGAGAAATTATGAAAATCTTGGTTTCGTCAAAAATTGTAATATAGCATTTAGTGAATCTGAACAGACAGAAGATATTGTTTTACTAAACAGCGATACTATTGTTACACCTGATTGGTTAGAAAAATTAATTTTAGCTGCATATTCAAATACTAATGTGGGTACAGTCACTCCCTTAACTAATAATGGAACAATATGTTCAGTTCCTAATTGGCTAGAAGAAAATGAAATTCCTGAAGGATATGACATTTTAAGTTTTTCCAACTTGATAGAGAATATTTCTTTAAGAAAGTACCCCATGGTTCCAACTGCTGTTGGATTTTGTATGTATATTAAACGTGAAACTTTAAAGAAAGTGGGATATTTTGATGAAATAAATTTTGGCAAGGGATATGGAGAAGAAAATGATTTTTGTTGCAGAGCTTCTAATACTGGTTATTATCATATAATAGATGATTCAACATTTGTTTACCATGCTGGAAGCAAATCATTCGGTGAGCAAAAACAACTATTAATTCAAAACAATTCAGCTAAATTATCTAAATTGCATCCCAATTATTTTCCAGACGTACATAAATTTATAGCAGATAAACCAATCAAAAATATTTTAGATAATATTTGTTTAAATCTATATCTAGATAAAATTAAGAAATTATCGCCTATTTGCTTCATCCTTCATAATAGTACAGAACAAGCTATAAATTCAAATTTGGGAGGGACTGAATATCACTGTGCAGCTTTGATTACGGAATTATGTAAAATCCATCCAATATATACTTTATATTTCAACAAATATACATCCTCGATTTCTCTGAATATCTTTTTTGAAGAAAAGAGTATTAGCTTTGAATTTCCCTGTCAGTTATCTAGCAATGATGCTTATCTATCTCAAAATACCAGCTTTTTAAATCTATTTACTGCCATTATTAGATACTTTCAACCAGCTATTATTCACATTCATCATTTAATCTATCTGCCTATTCTTGATATTAGCTCAGTTCTTAAACAAGAAAATATACCTTACTTGGTGTCAATACATGATTACTATTTTATATGTCCTAGTTATAATTTAATAGATTATCAGCAACAATTTTGTTTTGAATATAAAAATGAACAATATTGTCAAAAGTGTATTCAAACTTTATTTGGTCAAGGTCAAGATCTAAAAAATAAATGGTCAAAGATATGTAACAAATTACTAGAAGATGCAGCATTAATAATTGCCCCATCAGCAACTTCTGCATCCTATCTGGCTAGAGAATACCCAACAATTAGTGATAAATTTAGAGTAATTCGGCATGGGATTTTCACAAAACAGTTTATAGAAGATATGTCTAAAAAGAAAATTAATTCATATACTGAAAAATCTCCACTTTGTGCTATCTCACCGTTAAAAGTAGCATTCGTTGGCTCAATAAATATCAATAAAGGTGCAAAGTTGATCATTGAAATTATAAAAAAAGTAAGTAATCAAGATAATTTACAACATGAGTTTGAATTTTATTTTTTTGGCAGATGTACTGAGGAAATTCCCGCAAAATTGACGAATATTAAACTACATCCTCCCTATGAACGTCAAGATTTGCAGAACATCCTCAAAGATATTGATGTTGTTCTATTTCCTGCTGTCTGGTCTGAAACTTATTGTTTAACAGCCGACGAGGTTCTTTTTTGTGGTGTTCCGGTTATTAGTTCTCCTATTGGAGCTATTGCAGAGAGGATTAAAGAATTTGGGGTTGGATGGGTAAGTAAATCTTCCTCGTCTGAAGATTTAATTAACACATTGCTATCTGTGAAGAATAGCCCTGAAGATTATGAAAAAGTCAAGATAAATATTGATAAATACCAGATTGTATCTTATCAAGAAATGTCTTATAACTATCTCAAAGAATATAAAAAAATTATTGATCACAATGTTAATGTTAATCAAAATATATCTCCAAAATCTCCACTTCTACTTACTCCCCAAGATATTTTTGCAGCTTACAATCAGGATATAAATATTAATCAACCAAGTTGGCGAGTTCCTTTATCTAAGAAATTAAAAACTTTTAGTTTTTTGAAAAAGAATTTTTTTGGGATTTGGGAATTTTTTAGAAGGTTAGCGATTAAGTTTCAACTGATAAAATAAAAAATATAATCATCTATTGATATCCCAATCTGATCTAATTTCCAAGCAAATATGGAGACTAAAATCCTGATTTCGCAAGTCACTCGTAACTCAATTAATTTATAAGGTCTATTATGTTATTGCATCCAGTAAATGCTATCTATTTAAAAGATATTTTCAATCCCAAGAAAAATAGCTTGAGTTTCCTGCGCTTTTTCTTTGCAGCTTTAGTAATTTTTTCTCACTGCTATCCTTTAGGTGGTTTTGGTTCAGAGGGGCTATTTGGCAGCACGAAAGAAAGTTATGGTAGTTTTGCAGTTCATAACTTCTTTATTTTAAGTGGCTTCCTGATCACTCGCAGCTATATTACCTCTTCTTCTATATGGCGTTTTCTGTGGAATAGAATTATTCGGATACTTCCAGGTTTCTGGACTTGTTTAATTGTCACAATACTGGTTTTTGCACCCATAATTTATTTAAATGAAAATAGCAGTCTTACTGGATACTTTAATAGTAAAACTGATAATCCGTTAGATTACTTAAAAGTAAACTTATTTTTAGAAATGAGGCAATATGGTATTGCTAATCTTCTCAAAGACGTTCCATTTCCAAAGGCTTTTAATGGATCTTTGTGGACACTAATTTATGAATTTAAGTGCTATTTAATCATAGCAGTTATGGGTTTAATGGGTATATTGACAAAATATAAAAAAATTATTATATACTTATTTTTATTTTTATGGTTAATCTATTTTATAGATACAGTTATTCCAGGAACAGCTAGTAAAATATTTCCATATTTCTCAGACAGATCCTTACTTCAATTATTAATATTTTTTTTAGCTGGAGCTACCTATTTTTTATTCATAGAAACTATTGTTATTAGTCAAAGGGTTTTCTTTTTGGCACTTGGATTAACAATAATCAGTCTTAAAAATGATTTTTATTTTTTAGTTGCACCCTTAACTCTTCCTTATATTTTATTTTTTTTAGCATTTAAACTACCTTTGACTAATTTTGATAAATATGGGGATTTTTCTTATGGTTTGTATATATATGCTTTTCCCGTACAGCAAATGTTGTCATTTTTTAAACTTAACAAAAATGGTTTTACTCTATACTTTATTTTAAGTATATTAATTACTATGATTCTAGCAGTATTCAGTTACTATGTAATAGAAAAACCATGTTTGAAATTAAAAAAAGGACGAATTAAGGCAATAGAAATAATGACACAATGATACCTTTTAATAAAGTAGTGGTAAGACAGATACTTTGTTTCATATGACTGTCAAAACTATTTTATTCGTGATATTCTTTAAATCAAATCAACATAAATATTAATCAATGAAAATGATCCTAACTGAAAAAATTGGTATTATTTTAGCAACATACAAACCTAATTTAGAATACTTTAGTAAACAAATCCAATCAATTAAAAATCAAACTTATCAAAATTGGGTTTGTCACATTGTTGATGATTCATCTCAATTAGAATATCAAGCTGTAATAAAAAAAATAACTGCTGATGATCCAAGATTTATTTTTCATTTTCATAATAATAATCTCAATCATTATTATAACTTTGAAAGAGGCATCAAATACGCCATCAAAGATAAAACAATTACCGCCATAGCTTTAGCGGATCAAGATGATATTTGGTATCCTGAAAAATTATCCATATTAATAGAAACACTTCGTGATCAACAAGCATTATTAGTACATTCTGATTTAGAAATTATAGACAGTAACGATAAAATTCTCCATCATTCCACTTGGAAATTTGAAGGACGTAACCCTGATAAATTATCTACTGACTTATTATTACTTCGTAATGTAGTAACTGGTTGTTCTCTGATATTTTCCATATCTCTAATTTCAGATATACTTCCTTTCCCACCACAAAATAAAATTTGCTGGTATCATGATTGGTGGATAGCTTTAGTTGCTGCTCAAAAAGGTAAAATTGTCCATATTCATCAACCTTTAGTTATGTATAGAATTCATGGCTTGAATAATGTGGGAGTAACACAAGGTGCAGGTAAATTTCACCGTGAGTTACTAGCTTGGATAAGTAAAAAATTTAAAATCACTGGTAATAGTTATTTAGTTCATCGAGACTTGAGTAAAGCGTTTTATGAACGATTTAAGCAAGAATTAGATATTGGTAACTGGTCTAATCCTTTTGATGATCAGAATTTAGACTTTGGGTGGAAAATATTTAAACTATTGTATAAAAATTTATTACTGAGTTATAATTCAGAAGGTATAGCTATCAGAATTTTGCTCTTGAAGATTTTATTCGACATCCAAAAAATTACTCAAATAAAAAATGAACACAAAAGTATCAATTATCTTGGTTAACTATAATGGAGCAGATGTTTTACCAAATTGTTTAAACTCCCTGGAAAAAGTTATTCCTACAGATAACCATGAAATTATTTTAGTAGATAATAACTCTCAAGATAACAGCATAGACATTATTGATTATAACTTCCCTCATGTCAAACTAATTAAACTACCAAAAAACGTTGGTTTTGGAGCAGGAAATAATGCTGGTGCAAAAATAGCTAAAGGAGAGTTTTTATTCTTATTAAATACTGATACCATACTTACCAGTAATATATTACCACATTTGATTGATTTAATGGAAAAACATCCAGATGTAGGAGTTATTGGACCTAAATTACTTTTTCCAGATGAGAGTTTCCAAATTTCTTTTTCAACTGAAATTAGTATTAAAGGAGAATTTGCAGCCAGAAAATTACATAAAAATGCTGAGAGTCCAAATAATTGGCATATTATAGAACAAGATTTTCAAGAAATTAAAGAAGTAGATATCGTGGTTGGAGCAGCATTTTTTATTCGGACTGATTTATTTAATTCATTGGGTTGTTTTGATGAAAAATTCTTCATGTATTTTGAAGAATCTGATTTGTGTCAAAGAGTCAAAAATGAAGGGTATAAAGTCTTATATACACCTGAAGTATCTTTAATTCATTTACGAGGACATTCTGTTAAGAAAATATCCAATAAAATGGCTGTAGAATATAGACGTAGTCAGATATACTACTATTATAAACATCGTCCTATATGGGAGATTTTAGTTTTAAGAATATATTTACTATTTAAGTTCTTATATGAATATCTCAAAACACCTAATCCTGATAGTTTAGAAATTATGAAACTAATTTTTATGTATAAATAATTAGGGCTTGCTGAAAGAAAGCAAAAGTGTTGATAGATAAAGGTTTACAGAGTTTTATAAGCAAACAAGTGTAAGATTATTGACAATAGTTGTTTAAAACCCTTGCATTTTCACCTCTTCCTTCTTCCTTATTCCTTATTCCTTCTTCCTTCTTCCTTCGTGGTTCAGTAGGGGCGTATTGCGATACGCCCCTACTGATTCGGTGACTCAGTGACTCAGTGGCTCCTTTTCTTCTTCCTTATTCCTTCGTGTTCTTCGTCTCTTCCTGGTTCAGTAGGGGCGTATAGCAATACGCCCCTACTGATTCGGTGACTCCTAGCCCATGGCTTACGCTGCGCTATCACGAAAACTTTTTCAGCAAATCTTAATTATGTCTTTACTAGTTAACCTATCATTCCTACTAACCAAGCCCACAGGTATTACTACCTACACTCTTAATCTTCTACCTTATTTACAACAACTTGAACCGACACTTTTAACTTCACAATCTTTCCCTACCTATAATTGCTTTCCAATTCCTCCTAACCAAACACCCGAACAAGGCATAAAAGGACATTTAAATCGCTTAAAATGGACACAATTTCAACTTCCAAAAATATATCAAAACCTCAAATCTAACCTGCTATTTTCCCCCATTACCGAAGCACCCCTTTATACAAATTGTCGTTTTATCGTCATGTCTCACGACATGATACCCTTACGATTTCCTCAACCCTTCTCACTACTAACACCATATCACCGCTACTACACCCCCCAAGTTCTTAACCAATCACAACATATTATTTGTAACTCCCAAGCAACAGCTAAAGATATCACTGATTTTTACAATATTCCTAGTCATAAAATAACATCCATTCCCCTCGCGTGTGACTCCTCACATTTCCAATTCCTCAACCTCCCTACTCGCAATTACTTCCTCTATATCGGTCGTCAAAACCCCTATAAAAACCTGCAAAGACTAATTACCGCTTTTTCCGCAATACCTAACAGAAATGACTATGAATTATGGTTAGCAGGACCCTATGATCAACGTTATACGCCATTATTAGAAAAACAAGTTGCAGAATTAGAAATAACTCCTAAAGTAAAATTTCTAAAATACGTACCTTACAACCAATTACCAATAATTATTAATCAAGCAATTGCATTAGTTTTCCCGTCTCTGTGGGAAGGTTTCGGTTTACCCGTCCTGGAAGCAATGGCTTGTGGTACACCAGTGATTACTTCTAATATTTCCTCACTTCCAGAAGTTGCGGGAGATGCTGCTATTTTAATTAATCCCTACAATTCAGGGGAGATTACAGCAGCAATGCAAGCAATTATTAATGATTCAGAATTGAGAAAACAACTATCAGCAAAAAGTCTAAAAAGAGCAAATCAATTTAGTTGGGAAAAAACTGGATTGGCGACAGTTGAAGTTTTAAAAAAGTATCTTTGAGTATATCTTAATTTAGACAATAACATTTTGTGGTATTGTCTAACTAGTTTTTATAGGAAATTTCATATATAATCACAGATAGTGATGATACTTTAGAAGTTTCCTTGCGTCTTCTTGTTTGGATGGGAGACTCTTGCAAAAATATCCGTGAATTTCCTGAAGAAGTCAAAAAAGCAGTAGGCTACGCATTACAATTGGTGCAAGCTGGAGAAACACCTTTGACAGCAAAGCCTTTTAAAGGAGTTGGAATCGGTGTATATGAAATTGTAAAACGTTATGATACTGATACTTATAGAGCAGTTTACGCAGTAAAAATTGGAGAAAAAGTCTATGTATTGCACGCTTTCCAGAAGAAATCAAAAAAAGGTATTCAAACTCCACAAAGTGACATTGAATTGATTAAACAACGTTATAAAGACGCACTAGCAAGAGAACAATAACCATGACACAAGAATCCATTTTTGAAGAAAGCAGTGGTAACGTATTTGCTGATCTTGGTTTAGAAGATGCTGAAGAACTTTATGCACGGGGTAAAATTGGAATTCAGGTACTCCGGCTGCTGAAACAACGTAACCTGAAACAACGTGAAATTAGTGAAATTCTTGGTATCTCACAACCAGAAGTATGCCATCTTATGAAAGGAGAGTTTCAAAGGTTCAGCGAGGGAAAACTCCTGATTTTTCTCAAGCGACTTGATATGGAAATCATCCTACATCTTCGTCATAAACATGGAGAACATCAATCTAATGAGACAGTAATATCGCTATAAAATCAAAAGTTAAAAGTTATTATTTTTAGATAACTCATCAAAAAAACATAGCAATGACTCAAAAAAACCTGGTAAAGTAAGAGGCTGTTTTGATTTGAATTTTGAAAATATCTATGATAAAATGAAAGCAGTATTTAATGATTAGTGAAACAAAGGAGAATACCATGAACACCTCCATAGAACTTCCTAGCGGTAAAATCCTCAACATCACCCGATTTATTGCCCTAATTCCCAATAACAATAATATTGGTAGCGATTATCAACTAATTTTAGAAGGATATCCTCATCCTATCAACTTAGAATCATCAGATGCTCAAAATCTGAAAATATTTTTGCAATCAAAACTAGATCAAAATACCCCAGTTAACACCCATAAATCAACATGGAATCAACAAGAACAACTTCAAAAAAATCAAAAGGCAATGGCAATTTTAGCACAACAAATCCAGGAATATCAAAATATCTCTGATGAAGAATCTAGGGAAAGACAAGAAATCTTTGAAAACCTCAAAAAAAGAATGGATGCTGAAAGACCACAAGGACAAAAATTATATTCAGAAGTATGATAGTATTTATTGACTCTAGTGTATTGGGAATTATTGCCAATCCTAATAAAATCGGTGAAGCAAGTAAATGTAGAGAATGGCTTTACAAATTGCTTTCACAAGGTGTGTATATCTGCTCTTCGGAAATTTGTGATTTTGAGATTAGAAGAAATCTAATTCTAGAATATCAGAAAAAACCTCACTTAAATAGTATTCAGAATTTAGATAAACTCCAAGAAATAATCTCGTTTTTACCTATAGACTGGGAATTATTAAAAGAAGCATCTACACTTTGGGCTTCTGCTCGTAGTCAAGGAATACCAACAGCAGATAATAAAAGTTTGGATATTGATATTATTATCTGTAGTCATTGGCAAAGGCTTAAAGAAGAGTTTCCTGGTCGCTATATTGTGATAGCAACTACAAATGTCAAACATTTAAGTCGCTTTACTGAAGCAAAAAACTGGATGGATATTCAATTTTAAAACCATTATGTAATCTTGTAAAGACGTTCCGGGGAACGCCTCTACTTTGTCCTCAGATGTCTATTGATAAAATCCTAAACATCCTGCTCACTTAATTCACGAGTGATATAGTCAAAAGGCTCATCCACAAAAGCGGTATTAGCCACACCAGCAGCCGCTACCTGTTCCTTAACAATACCCTTCATAATTTGGATACCTTGCACAGTTGAACCAATGGGTACACCCAAAGAATTGTAAGTTTCCCGTAGTCCTTGTAATACACGCTCATCAAGAACATTCATATTACCAGCAACTAACGCGTAGGTAGCATAGCGAAGGTAATAGTCCATATCCCGCAAACAAGCGGCAAACCGACGGGTTGTATAAGCATTACCACCAGGACGAATCAATTCTGGTAGTTCTTCAAATAATTTTGCCCCAGCTTGTCTCACAATTGCGGCTGCATTGGAATTAATCGCGGCAGCCGCTTGGACTCTAGCTGTTCCACTATCAAAGTAGGATTTGAGAGTATCAATGGCATTCCGGTCAAAATAACGTCCGGTTACGTCATAATTCTTAATTAAAGTTGTAACAGCATCACGCATTCTTTTTTCTCCCAATTATTAGACATCTATGATTTGATATTAATTTGGCTGCAATTATGCACCAATAACATTCTGTGCCAATTCACCTAAAATAGATCCTGGCACAAAAACCATCCATCTGCTATCTAAGGATTTTATGCCAAAGTTGACCCATGATCATGAATTTTCTGGTTTTGTACAGATTAAGAAAGAAAGGTTAACATAAACCAGAATCCAGACAATCTGTAACAAACATGACAAAATCATGTCAAGTTAAATATTTACAATATTCCAGTTAGTGTATGACAACTTGGGTTAGCGTAACAAGGTGAGGATGCGTGGGCATACTCTGGGTTTATATTAGGTAATTAGCTACATCAGGAGTAAAGTAAAAATGACAACCCCAAAAGAAGTCCTGAAGAGAATTCAAGACGAAAAAATTCAGATGATTGATCTGAAATTCATTGATACACTGGGAACTTGGCAACATTTGACCATGTACCAAGACCAGATTGATGAAACTTCATTCTCTGATGGTGTGCCTTTCGATGGTTCTAGTATCCGGGGTTGGAAAGGTATCGAAGAATCTGACATGACAATGGTACTTGATCCTAACACCGCTTGGATCGACCCCTTCATGAAAGAGCCAACTCTAAGCATCATTTGTAGTATTAAAGAACCCCGCACAGGCCAATGGTACAACCGTTGCCCCCGCGTTATTGCCCAAAAAGCAATAGATTATCTAGCTTCCACCGGACTTGGTGACACAGCTTACTTTGGTCCTGAAGCTGAATTCTTCATTTTTGATGATGTTCGCTACGACCAAACTGCCAACTCAGGTTACTACTACGTAGATTCCGTAGAAGGTCGTTGGAATACTGGTAGAGAAGAAAGCCCTAACTTGGGTTACAAAACCCGTGTTAAAGAAGGTTACTTCCCAGTTCCCCCAACAGACAGCTTTCAAGATATGCGGACAGAAATGCTGCTAACCATGAAAGATTGTGGTGTACCCATTGAAAAACAACACCATGAAGTTGCCACAGGTGGTCAGTGTGAACTTGGTTTCAAATTTGGTAAGTTAATTGAAGCCGCTGACTGGTTGATGACTTACAAATATGTCATCAAAAACGTTGCTAGAAAATACGGCAAAACCGTCACCTTCATGCCAAAACCAATTTTTGGTGATAACGGTTCTGGTATGCACTGTCACCAATCTATTTGGAAAAATGGTCAGCCTTTGTTTGCAGGTGACAAGTACGCTGGCATGAGTGAAATGGGTCTTTACTACATTGGTGGTATTCTCAAACACGCTCCAGCATTGTTGGCAATTACCAACCCCACTACAAACTCTTACAAACGCCTCGTACCTGGTTATGAAGCACCTGTAAACTTGGCTTATTCCCAAGGTAATCGTTCTGCTTCTGTGCGGATTCCTCTTTCTGGAGATAACCCCAAAGCCAAGCGTTTAGAATTCCGTTGTCCAGATGCTACTTCTAATCCTTACTTAGCCTTTGCAGCAATGCTTTGTGCTGGTATTGATGGTATCAAAAACAAAATCCATCCAGGTGAACCCTTGGATAAGAATATCTATGAACTTTCCCCAGAGGAATTGTCAAAGATTCCTTCTACTCCAGGTTCTTTAGAACTAGCTTTGGAAGCTTTGGACAATGATCACGCTTTCTTGACTGAAAGTGGCGTTTTCTCTGAAGACTTTATCCAAAACTGGATTGATTACAAGGTTGCTAACGAAGTTAAGCAAATGCAATTACGTCCACATCCTTATGAATTCTTCTTATATTACGATTGCTAATTGCAACTAGTAGTAAAAGTAGTGAATTTTTTAGCCACCTGTTTAGGTGGCTTTTTTTATCAATTCAACTCATAGACGCTTGGCTACGTCCATAAAGAGTTTGAGTCGCGGGGTCCATTTTTCCTTGAATGGGATTCCAGTAGTGAGATATTTCTTCATGCAAACCCAGTTCTTGTGCAGACCGCATCGACATGGATTGTTGACGGTTTTTAGCTTGCTGATGTTGACGCACCATGAGTTGACGAGCTTTTTCTTGAATAGTCATAATATTCGCCTCTTTTTTAGTTTATTTATTTACTGATAGATAGTTGATTCTCTTCTCAACTCCTAGACTAACAGAAAATTCTGTAGCGTAAACTACAAAATGAAAAAATTGACATAAAACTTTATAAAGAGGAGTCACCGAGTCACCGAGTCACCGAGTCACCGAGTCAGAAGAAAGAAGGAAGAATAATTGTCTGAATCAGGATTAACACCGATTTAAGGATTAACAGGATTAATCCCTAAATACCAAGTTGATTTACGGGTAGATTAAAATTTTGTAGGTTTGGGCTGTGGGGGCGATCGCTTGGTCTACGGCTTGTGGTAAATTTTCTAGAGGATAGCGATCGCTAATCAAGGCTTTAACATCAATGCGGCGATTAAATACTATGTCCGCAGATAGACTTTGCAGACGGTAGGATGAGCTATAACTACCCATTAAGTCTATTTCCCGACGGTAGAGAGTATTGGGGTTAATGGGGATCGTCAACTCGTCTGGGAACTCTGCAAAGAAGAGGATTTTTCCACCTTTGCGAGTGCAGTCTAAAGCTTGAAAAAATGCCTTATCACTGGGAACAGCTAACAAAGTCACATCTACACCCATTCCCCCAGTTAAAGCTTGAATTTTGGCAGGTAAATCAGGATCACGAGCGTCAAAAGCTGCTTCTGCTCCTACTTCCAGGGCTTTCTCAATTCTAGATGGTAAGAGGTCAGTGGCGATCGCTTTCGCTCCAAAATACTTCACCAACATCATAAACATTAACCCAATGGGACCCGCACCAGTAACTAATACAGTTTGTCCTGGGGCAATTTGGGCTTTTTTCACTGCTTTTAAACAGCAATTAGTAGGTTCAACAAAACTCGCTTCTTCAAAACTGATATTATCAGGGATGGGAATTAAGCCACCATTCTCTACAATGTGGCCTGGAACTTTCACATATTCCGCAAAACCGCCACCACTGGCGTTAAAACCTGCGGTAGTGGAGATATTTTTATAAACATCGCACATGGAAAAATTATCATTCAAGCAGTAAGCGCAACGCATACATGGTATATGGTGCATCACCGCTACCCGTTGTCCTACTGTCCATCCTTTTACCTGTGAACCAACAGCGGCAATAGTTCCAGCGGTTTCATGTCCAAATATGCGTGGGGGTTCATACAAAGGATAACGAATCTTTTTAATATCTGACTGACATAACCCCACAACCCGCACCTGTACCAGCACTTCATCTGCTTCTAGGGTAGGAACTGGGATTTCCTCGTAGGATAATTGATTTACGCCTCTAAATACTTGTGCTTTCACGTTGGTTTTCTACTATTCAACGTTACTAGATTTAACATTTTGTGGTTGAGGTTAGGTTATGGAGTTTGATATTTCTGTCTTTTAGCTTCTTGTAATTGCTGCTCTAAGCTTTTTTCAATATTGCTTCAACATCTGCTGATGAAATATATCCTCCGATTTCGCCATTCTCAAATCTGAGAATCTCACCACGGTTGTCTTTAGCAGTAATTGTTAAAATTTCCCCTTTTTGCCAAAGACGATATCGCTTACCTTCATAGTACCGCCCACCATCTGGTGCTACTTTACCTAGTCTATCTAATGTTTTCTTGGCAATTTGCACAATTACGTCACCATAAAATTGGCAGCGAATAGTATGAGTAAATTTTGGTACTCTATTCTTTCTATTTAAATTAGTTGTTTCTAACTTGTCAATAATCTCAGGAACACTTTTTTGAACTTTAAGCTCATTAGACTGTTCCCAAATAATTTTCATCATTGTTCCTGGATTTTGCTCATCAAGATATACCAGAAAATCATCTGCGTGCCAAGCTTCAATACCCCAAGGATCTAAAGCTTGTGTAGGAAAACCATCCATGTCAACAGTAACAATAACTTTTGCGTTAGCAACTATAGCAGCAGCAATAACATGATGATCCCTGGGATTGTTGGTCATTGCTGCTATTAACTGTGAAGGTACTTCCACCATCGCATCAGGAAAGTTTGTCTTGATTTGTTCTTGAAAGTATGCTGCTTGAGCATCAGTTTTCATTCTTCCATTTTTTATCAGGTTACGAGTAGCACCATCCAGAATTTCTTGTGAAAAATGAAGTTCGTATAACTCTGCCTCAGCAGCACGCATCAAAGTATCACATAAAGGCATGGGGTAGATAACACAGGAATCTAAAATTACAGAGAGTACCATTTTACTGATCTAATTCGCTACTCTCATCATCATAGAACCCTTCAGCTTCCAAAAACTGGGTAAATTGCTTAATTCCTTCCCTACGCTTAGTATCTCGTTCTTCCTTATATTTCATCAAATCATCAAAACGGACACGGCGATGTGTTCCTACCCTAATACAAGGAATTTCACCCTGGTCTAATAACTTAATCAGGTAAGGACGTGAAACTTTGAGAAGGTCTGCGGCTTTTTGTGTTGTTAATTCTTTATCCTGAATAACTACAGATATTACTTTACCTGATGCCAGTGCATGAACAGTCTGATATAATACCTGATAAACCAATTCGGGAATGGAAATTTCTTGACCGTCTACTCCTACTAATTTTGGTTGAGAGCCTTCAAGCTGGAGTATACTTTCAAGATGTTTGATAGATGATTTTTCCGGTTCTTGAGCCATAACTGACTCTAAAGGAGGGTTTTGCTCAGTGATAGTCTTCATAAGATCACGTGGTAAGCGGGAAACTCAGTCCCTTTAGGGCTGGGTTACTGACAGTGAATATATATTTGATATCCATATCATATATTTTATATCCTCTAAACGCAATATCCGAAACAGAAATCAAATAAAATATACTTTGTGAAACGTTGTGACAAAGCAATAGATATTGGGCAAGTTGATTTTTTGGACATTTTTATTGAGAAGCTAGATAAAATCTTGTAAATTCTCACCACAATTTGACATATTTGTAAACAAAAATACAGTTTAACAAATGATTTGTATGGGAGAATATAGGCAAATAAATAATTATTTTCACCTAAAATATAACTGCCATTTTCCACTAAAATATACATCACCATAATAATGGCAAAATGCCGTTATTTTCTATTTAAAATGAGATATCATCAAAATAATTGGCAATAATACATCTTCCATACTTGTGAATTTCTAGGTTAAATATAATTACTAATTGCCGTAGTCAAATCTAGGTTTATCTATATATTTTATCATGCAGATGCACCATATAGATTATGATCTGCTGTCTAAATCCCGATTGTTCAAATCCACAAAATCCCAATAATCATAAAGTTTGTCAAACTTGTCAAACTCCTTTAGTGACACTTTTGAGAAATCGGTTTCGTGTGATCCGTGTTCTTTCTGATGAAGGCGGATTTGGCAGAACTTATATATCAGAAGATATTGATAAATTAAATGAATTATGCGTAATTAAACAACTAGCACCAAAATTCCAAGGTACTTGGTCACAAAAAAAAGCAATTCAGTTATTCTCAGAAGAAGCAAAGCGACTCCAGGAATTAGGAGAACATCCTCAAATTCCGACTTTAATAGCTTATTTTCAACAAGATAATTGTTTGTATTTAGTACAACAATTTATTGATGGTCAAAATTTATTCAATGAATTACAGTCTCGGAGAATTTATAAAGATTGGGATATTCAATCTATTTTATTAGATTTATTACCAATTATCAAATTCGTGCATCAACATGGGGTAATTCATCGTGATATTAAGCCAGAAAATATTATTCGTCGTAAATCTGATGGGAGATTAATAATTATTGATTTTGGTTCTTCCAAACAGTTGACTGCACAAGTACAGCGAAAAAATGGTACTTCTATCGGTTCACATGGTTATTCTCCCATTGAACAAATTAGAGATGGAAAAGCACATCTCTCCAGTGACTTATTTAGTTTAGGTGCTACTTGTTTTCATCTATTAACGGGAATTTCTCCTTTTCAATTATGGATGGAATATGGTTATAGTTGGATAGATAATTGGCAGCATTATTTACGCTTTCCATTGAGTGTAGAATTAGTAGAAATTATAGATAAGCTACTACAAAAAGAAATACAGGATCGTTATCAATCTGCTGATGAAGTAATTAGAGATTTGATGAAAAAACATACTCATATTCTGCCAGCAGCAAATTACAATAATATTAAAACAGATATAAAGAATCCTCAAACACATTCATCAAAATATATTTGGGTAAGAAATTTAACTTTTCTGTTAGGAATAATTGTTTTTGTCGCATTAGCAGAATCTGGTTATCGAGAATTTCGCAAGTTAAACCCTGATTTCTCTTTTAGTTGGAGTCAGCCTCGCAATAGTACACCAACATCTGCAATATCAGAAAAAAATTTGTCTTTAGTCAATACTTTTTCTGGACATAAAAGTAAAATTTTATCTGTGGTCATGAGTCCAAATGGTAAACTAATTATTAGTGGTGGTGATTGTCCAGAAAGTAAGAATATTCAATGTCATAATCTTAAATTATGGGATGTAATTACAGGTAGAGAAATTACCAGTCTTCAGGGACATTCTCAAAATGTAAATACAGTAGCTATCACTGCTAATGGGAGAATTTTAGTTAGTGGTAGTGATGATAAACGTATTAAAGTTTGGAATTTACAAACAAATCAATTAATTCACACTTTAAATAGTCATACTGATGCGGTTCATAGTTTAGCTATTAGTGCTGATGGTAAAACCTTAGTTAGTGGTAGTGATGATCAAACTATCAAGGTTTGGAATTTAATCACAGGTAAGCTAATTCGCACTTTAATAGGTCATAAATATTGGGTGCGTTCTGTAGATATTAGTCCTGATGGTGTCACTTTAGCAAGTGGTAGTTTTGATAAAACAATTAAATTATGGAATATTAATCAAGCAGAACCGATTCAAGATTTAGCTACTAGTTTACAAACGGTTATAGCTGTGGCTTTTAGTCCAGATGGTAAAATTTTAGCAAGTTCCAGCCGCGATCGCACTATTAAATTATGGAATCTACAAACTCGAAAAGAAATTCGCACTCTCATGGTAGAAGATAATAGCGTTAATACCATTGCTTTTAGTCCTGATGGTAAAATTTTAGCTAGTGCTGGACGAAATATTTCTGGAGAACAAAACTATCACACCATTAAACTCTGGAATGTGGCTACAGGAGAGGAAATGCTGACATTGACGGGACATACTAATGCTGTTACCTCCCTTGCTTTTAGTGCTGACGGGAAGTTTCTAGTTAGTGGTGGTGAAGATAATTTAATTAAAATTTGGCAGGTTTCAGTCAAGAATGATAAAAATTCTGCCCGTCGAGGTTTGGTACTTGATAAAACTAAATTTCGGTAGTTTATGAGATTACGGATTATAACTTTATAATGTCCCCGATTCTAGTTGATCTAAATATATGAAATCAGGAGACTTTACGCCAGCTTCTTGTCTAATTCTCACAAGTTTGGGAGATTCAAAAAAACGTTTTGCATCTTCTATGGATGTCCAGGATGAAAAATGCACTATTTGATTGGGATTATTTTCGTATTTTAAAACCTGATATGTTATTTCTCCGGCTTCTTTGCGGATATTGGCTGCATCATCAAAAACTTTTTTCCATGCTTCATAGTCTTCGACTTCATGGATAATCAATACATATTTCATGATTTTGTTTAGTTGCTAGTGTTTCTTAATTAGTTGAATAAATGCTTTAAAAATCGTAGTTAAATTTTATCATAATTGCCTGGAAATTTATTTTTGATGCCAGTTAGTGATTAAGAATAAAGTCAGAAACGCTATAGGAATAATATGTTCAACTTCAAAGGGAAAATTAAATACTAATTCCGGTGCATGACAATATTCACAGCGATGAAAAGCGCGATCTGCTACCAGATGATAAAATGGATTCATTGACTCAATTGTTGTGCTAAATATGCAGTTCTAGCTGTAGCAGCATTGAGTTCAGCATTAACAAGATTATCTAATTCAATTTGTATTTCTGGGGGAAGTGTTTGTCCTTGATCTCGTGCTGTTCTCCACATATTCATTAAGTCAGATAAACGTTGTTTTTGCTCGTTAGTAAAAAATTGATCGGCATGAAAGTTATCAATAATTAATAATGCCCGAAATTCAACTTCACCTAATTGTTGAGTTAACGCATCTAAAGCTTGACCGGCAGTTTTGCCAATAGACTGTTTATCTCCAGCAATGGCGCGATAAGACCTTTCTCCATTGGCATTTGATGTAGGTACAATAGCAACTGTAGTCATAATACTAATTAAGGATATCTGTTATTTATCAATTATAGTAGTAAATAGGGTATATTAATTTTATGTGAGGCTGCACAGAATAATCACATCCATTAATTTATTAGTAATTTTTGTAAAACAGAAACAGATTTGGGAATTTGCTGTTTTATTAAAATTTCTAACAATTCATCTAAATTGATTGGAGGTTTTTTTAAGGTATTTAATTGATTCTTAACTGCTTGACAAACCAGATCAGAATTAAGGTCAATTAAATGCAAAATAAACTCATCTGGATGCTGTGCTTTAATACCATATTCTCCAATATTTTCAGAGAGAAAATCTTTTAAATTAAAAGTAACAATTATTTCAGCATCACTTTTAATAGCTGCTGCTAAAACATGGCGATCATCTACATCTGGAAGTTCTAATTCATCAATTAATTGTTCATATCCTGTTACTAAACAATCTCGAACATTTTGATTCATTAAATTTTTTGTTCTTTCTAACTGTTTATAAGTCAGATCCGGGCGATTTTTTAAAACATTACTCATCCATTCTTCATGAATTTTTTCAGTCCATTTTGCCTGAAATAAATCAGTCAAAGCTAACCACATCAAAAAATCTCTGAGAGGTGCAGGATATAAAACACAAGCATCATAAACAACTATCAAACCAATTGCTTGCATTTAATATCCCATATTTAATTCTTGAGCTTGATTTGCCAATTCTGCTAAAGTTTCTCTGCGTTTAGCATCAATTGTATTTTTATACTCTATCAAATCTTGATAGAATATTTTGCGACGATTTCCGACTTTATGACAAGGAATTTCACCAGATTCTAATAATTGAATCACATAAGGATGGGAAACATTAAGAATTTTAGCCGCTTCTTGTATTGTTACTTGATCAGCAGTAGCAAGATTTTTCTTTCTATTTCTAGCTATAAAATCTAAAAATGCTTTGACAAAAGAATTATCTTTCATAATTGGGTGAAATATTTTACTCATACCTAGTGTTTCTCCCTTTTTGTGATAAACAACTATATACTTGCTAGAAAGATTTACAGCAGTACGAGAAGAATTTGGATTGTTGCGAAGCTTCACTTTCATTACTTGCAATGATTTATATACCCATTCTCAATGGTACCATATTTTTCTGAAAAAGTCTGTAGGATGGGTTGACGGTTGACGCAAGGAAACCGAATATTAATCAACAATAATATATAAGGCTTGTTGCTTGAATTCTGCCCTGCGGTATAGTTGTTTTGGCAATTTTTTCGGTAGACTTAGACCATGAAAAAGCTGATTAATCGTCCAGAAAACTTTGTCCGTGAAAGTCTCGAAGGCATGATGTTAGCTCATAGGGATTTAATTAGAATTAACTATGAGCCTAGTTTTGTCTATAGAGCCGATGTACCCCCACAGGGAAAGGTAGCCATGATCTCCGGTGGTGGTAGTGGTCATGAACCCATGCACAGCGGCTTTGTCGGTCACGGAATGCTAGATGCTGCTTGTCCTGGAGGAATTTTCACCTCACCCACTCCTGACCAAATGTTAGCAGCCGCAAAACAGGTAAATCGTGGTGCTGGTATTCTTTATCTGGTGAAAAATTACAGCGGCGATGTGATGAACTTTGAAATAGCTATAGAATTAGCTCATAGTCAAGGTATCCGCGCTGTCAATATTTTAATTGATGATGATATCGCTATCAAAGATCGTCTTTATACCCAAGGCCGACGGGGTGTAGGTACAACAGTGTTAGCAGAAAAAATCTCTGGCGCAGCCGCAGAACAAGGATATAATTTACACCAATTAGCAGATTTGTGTAGAAAGGTGAATCTCAGTGGTAAAAGTATGGGTGTAGCTTTGAGTTCTTGTACAGTCCCGGAAAGAGGAATACCTACTTTTACATTGGGTGACGATGAAATAGAATTAGGAATTGGTATTCATGGAGAGCAGGGAAAAGAAAAAGTACCTATGAAATCGGGTGATGAAATTACAGATATTTTAGCAAATTCTATTATTAATGATCCAAATTATTGTCGGATAGTCAGGGAGTGGGATGACAAGATTGGCAAATGGGTAGATTTAGAACTGTTAAATAAACCATTTGAAAAAGGCGATCGCCTCTTAGCTTATGTTAACAGTATGGGTGGGACTTCCATTGCGGAACTCTATCTCGTCTATCGCAAACTCGCAGAGATTTGTGAATTGGAAGGACTGGAAATCGTGCGGAATCTAATTGGACCCTACATGACATCATTAGATATGCAAGGTTGCTCTATCACACTGCTGAAATTAGATGATGAGATGATCCGTCTTTGGGATGCACCAGTCAAAACGCCAAGTTTACGCTGGGGAATTTAAAATGGTTAATCAAGTGCAAATTATTGAATGGTTACAAGTATTTGCTGATGTGATTGAGCGTGATAAAGATACCTTGACAGAGTTAGATGCAGCCATAGGTGATGCTGATCACGGTATTAATATGGATCGTGGCTTTAAAAAAATTACCAATATTTTACCGAGTTTTGCGGATCAAGATATTAGCAGCATTTTCAAGACTGTGAGCATCACTTTGATTTCCAGTATTGGTGGTGCAAGTGGCGCTTTGTATGGAACTTGGTTTTTAAGAGCTAGTGTTGCAACCGATGGTAAAGAAGAATTAACAGAAGAGGATATGTTGAAATTACTAAAATCTGGTTTAGAAGGTGTAACTGAGCGTGGTAAAGCACAGTTAGGAGACAAAACAATGGTAGATGTACTATCTCCTGCCGTTATCGCTTTTGAACAAGCAATCAGGAATAGCTCAAGCACTGCATCGGCTTTGCGAATAGCTATCATAGCGGCAGAACAGGGATTAAAAGAGACTATACCCATGTTAGCAAAAAAGGGGAGAGCGAGTTATTTAGGCGATCGCAGTATTGGACATCAAGATCCGGGAGGTACTTGTGCTTACTGGATGTTGCTGAGTTTATTACAGGTGGTAGAAGGTTCTGGAGGTTAACCGTCTGGGAATTAATGCCCATGTTTTTATTACTTCAGTATTAATACTTGTTATTCTAATGTATAACTTAACCATATAATTGTCAAATTTTTTACTTCCTGTGCAATGGTCTGTAGGTTGGGTTGACGCAAAGAAACCCAATATCAACTAACAATAATACATAAGTTGGGTTGCATTTCATTTAACCCAACCTACAAAATTGTTTATTCTTCAATTAATTTGTATAGCGTCTTAAAGAAAAAAGGAATATGATTTTCAACAATACAATCTTGTTTTGAATAAAATTTACCAATTTCTAAAGATAACTGTTCTCTAAATTTGGATTCTGAATGAGTCCAATTATCATCAGGTAAAATTTGCTTCCAATATTCTTTAGATTTGACAAGCATTAATACTGCATTTATTAACTTATTTTTATAATGTAAATTTTGATTATTTTGATACTCTTCTTGCCAAGAATATTGAAATTTATCTATTTCCATACCATCAAAACTAGAAAGGTGACTGATTCTCTTAATTACCCTTGACCAATGAATTTGTAAATCTGCATCATTAGTCATATCATTAACCATATCTAAATAAATATTTTCTAAATTAACAGTATTTTCTTTATATATAGGAGTATATTGATTATCAAAAACTTCTTGAATATCAGGTTTTAAAAAATAAGCTTCTTTATGAATTAAACCAGTAATCCATATACGATGATGGTTTAGATCAGTTTCATTAATCTTTGTTTCATCATAAATACTATAGAAAATATCATCAGTATTTTGAAATTTGTAATCCTTTTTAATATTTGCCAATTGAATATCTAAATCTACAATAGCAAAAATTTTATCAGGACTTAAAAATGATTGATTATTATCAGTATTATGTAAATCTAAAAGCCCAAAAAATGTATTTAAAACATCATTTCTATCTCCACAATTAAAAAAAACTGGTCTATATTGCTTCCACCATGTTGGTACACAAGCATTATAAAAATTAGCATCTGGCATTTGTTCCATTTGCTTATATAATTGAGGTGAGCGTCTACCTTCTACTTTTGGGGGAATAAGACCTTCATAGAGAATGACAATTTTATTTTTAATTCTGCTATCTTGAATAATCTTTAAACAATGTTCTTTTAGTTCCTGCTCATTAAAACTCATATTCTTGATTAGGTTGATTATTGAATTGTTCTTGCTTGTAATTTTGGGTCTAATTCCTTAACATGAGCAGGTGTAACTGCATTACATAATTCATAGGAATGAGTTGCGAGAATATATTGATTACTCGCACCCCATTCTTCTAAATCTCTAACTATTTGATATTGCCAATCTGGGTGAAATGATATTTCTAATTCATCCATTAATACAATAGCATCTTCTATATTATTATGTTTTAGCCACATATATATACATAATCTTTTTAATTCTCCATGACTTAAATCTTCTGGATAAAGTTCTGTTTCATCACCATCAATTTTAAAATTAATTCCAGATAAGTCTGGTTCTACATTAATTTTTTTGTTAGTTAAAAGATTGTCGAGTTCATCTAATAATTTTACATAATTATTTCCATAATTTCCTCTTTGTTTTACGGCGTGTGCAAAATCATCTTCTTGTGCTTTTTTGAATGAAGCAATAAGAATATCTATAGATAAAAAATCATAGGTAAAAAATCCAGGCAATTTAGAATTAGCTGCTTTAATTTGTTGATAATAGTTAGTTTGATTATTTTCCTGTTGTTTAAATAGTGATTTTCTGTTGTCTGGTTGTAAAAATAGAAATATTTGTGAAATATGAGCAGCTAAAAATATTTTATTTGATAATTCAATTACAAATTTATTTACTTCATCTATATATCTTCTATCAAATTGACAGAATAATCCCTCTCTAAAATTTTGAGCAGCTTGAAAATTACAAATAAAGAGTAAATCAATATATTTTTCTGATGTTTCCTTATGAAGAATAGTTGATTTAATTTCACCATCTTCATTAAACAGATAAACAATATAATCTTCTATATATTCACCATCTAACAAATTAAGAATATAAGATTCACTACAAATAAAAAAATCAAGTGTTACAGTTTTACTACTATCCCAAATATCAATAATAGTTAAAGTTCTTTTACCAGATTCATTATTAACTTGAAAACCATCAAGTAAATTCTGTATAAACTCCACTCTATCAGGATTACCTGAACAGTGTAACAACACAAAAATCAATTGTAATAATGTACTTTTACCACCGCCATTTTGACTGCCAAGGGGAAAAATACGCGGAGTAAATTCCTTCTCAAAACTAATATCTACATCTTTTAAAGCTCGAAAATCAGGTACTTGAATTCTTTGTAAGTGCATAAATCAATATAGTGGTTAAAGTTTTTGATTACACTATACTATAAAATATCTAATATTGGTATATAATTATGGAGATGATTATGAAAACATTGAAAATTATTGATAGAGTGTATTATGGCTTTGTGGAGACTTTATTATCATCTAGTTTGGGCAACAAAAGAGCGTCAGTCACTAATTACCAATGATATAGAAGCAAAAATTTACAGTTATATTATTAGCAAAGCTGATGAACTTGAAACCATTATTCATGTTATTAATGGTACAGAAAATCATATTCATATAGTAGCTTCTATTCCTCCTAAGATTTCTATTTCTGAATTTGTGCAAAAAATTAAAGGTAGCAGCACTCATTATATTAATAATGTATTTTCCTTAGAAGATATGTTTGCTTGGCAAAGAGGTTATGGTGTTTTTTCGTTAGGGAGGAAACAACTTGAACAAGCGGTTATTTATGTGAAAAATCAAAAGGAACATCATGCACAAGGTACAATAATTAAATCTTTGGAAGATTTTAATCAAGATGATAATCCACCGCAAAAATTTTATATGTAATCTGTATTTAGTCAGCTTTAGCTGACTTTTGCTATTAGACTCAGAATTCATTCTGAGGCGGAATTGGGGATAACGATTGATGTGAATGGGATTTTCAAGCCTGTATGAGAATGAATTATCAAAACCCAATCACACGCCTGGGAATTAGTTGTCAAAACCCAATCACACGCCTGGGAATTAGTTGTCAAAACCCAATCACACGCCTGGGAATGAATTCCCAGTCTAATAGCAAAAGTCGGCTGAAGCCGACTATAATATTTTCATTTTTATTTTATAACAAATTTATGATTAAGTTTGTAGGTTAGATTTGCTTATATCAACTCAACCTACAAACATAATTAACCCAAAACGAAATTTACCAACTTACCAGGAACAACAATCACCTTCTTAACTTCCTTCCCTTCAATATAACGCTGTGCAACTTCCGACTCCCGCGCATATTTTTCCAACTCCCCTTTATCAGCTTGAGAAGGAACTTGAATAGAACCGCGAGTTTTACCCATAATTTGAATTACCAAAGTAATTTCATCAGCTATCAAAGCCGCAGGATCAAAACTTGGCCAAGTTTGGGTATGCACAGAATTTTTATTCCCCAATAACTGCCATAATTCATCACCAATATGCGGTGCAAAAGGTGCTAACATAATCACCAAAGTTTGAATCCCTTCCGCGTAAATTGGCGAATTATGACAATCTGCATCAGTCAAGGCATTACTTAACTTCATCAATTCTGAAATTGCCGTATTAAATTGATATTCATCTTCTACATCTTCCGTAATTGCTTGAATAGCAATATGAATGAAGCGACGTAAATCTTTTTCCGCTTTATTTAACTTATCAACTTCCGGTTTTTGCTGACAAACTCCCGCAGCAGCATAATCAGTTACCAACCGCCAAACCCGATTTAAAAAGCGGAATTGTCCCTCAACATCAGCCTCATCCCATTCCAAATCTTTTTCAGGAGGAGCTTTAAATAAAATGAACATCCGCGCCGTATCAATGCCATATTTATTAATCACATCTTCTGGTGCAACACCATTGCCTTTTGATTTAGACATGGTAGCATAGAGACGTTGTAAAGGTTCTCCAGTTTGTGGATCTACAGGATTATTAGCATCAACCAAATTAGAAGGAATCCATTTATCTTTACCACCTTTATTCGGGTTCATGTAAGTTAAACCCTGTACCATTCCCTGAGTTAACAGCTTTTGAAATGGTTCATCAAAGTTGAATAAACCTCTATCTCTTAATACCTTAGTGAAGAAACGCGAATACAATAAATGTAAAATTGCGTGTTCAATTCCGCCCACATATTGATCAACCGACATCCAATCATTTACTTTACCAGAATCAAAAATCTTTTCCTCATTCTTCGCGTCAGGATAACGCAAGAAATACCAAGAAGAATCAATAAAAGTATCCATTGTATCGGTTTCCCGTTTCGCAGGAGTACCGCAAGTTGGACAAGGGACATTTACCCAACTTTCTAACTGTGCTAAAGGTGAACCACCCCGACCACTTAATTCAATATCTTCGGGTAATTGGACAGGTAAATCTTTGTCAGGTACTGGCACAATTCCACATTCAGGACAGTGAATAACAGGGATAGGTGCGCCCCAATAACGTTGTCGAGAAATTAACCAATCTCTGAGGCGATATTGTATTCTTAATTTACCAAAGTTTTGTTTTTCGGCAAATTCGATAATGGCTTTTTTGGCATCTATTGAATTTATGCCATTAAAGTCACCAGAATTAACTAGAATTCCTGCTTCTGTATATGCTGATTTTAAAGTTTCTTCTGCACCCAGTTCGGGGACAATTACAACTTTGATAGCTAAATTCTGTTCTTTGGCAAATTTGAAATCTCGGACATCATGGGCTGGTACACCCATTACCGCACCTGTACCATATTCATAGAGGACATAATCTGCAATCCATACGGGTACTTCTTCCCCAGTAAAGGGGTTAATAACCTTCCCACCTGTAGGAATACCCCGTTTTGGTTTATCTTCTGCTGTTCGTTCTAACTCGCTTTGGTTGCTGACTTCCTTGATAAAGGCTTCTACCGCCGCTTTTTGTTCTGACGTAGTAACAACTTGAGTTAAGGGGTGTTCTGGAGCTAATACGACATAACTCACACCATAAATGGTATCTGGACGGGTGGTATAAACGCCGATTTTTTCATCTAATCCGACAATGGGAAATTCTAAATATGCACCTGTGGATTTTCCTATCCAATTGGCTTGCATTAATTTGACTCGTTCAGGCCAACCTGTGAGTTTATCCAAATCATTTAATAATTCTTCGGCGTAATCGGTAATTTTAAAAAACCATTGACGTAGTAATTTACGTTCAACTATTGCCCCACTTCGCCAAGAACGTCCTTCATTATCAACTTGTTCATTTGCTAATACAGTTTGGTCTATGGGGTCCCAATTAACTGCGGCTTCTCTTTGATATGCTAAACCAGCTTCGAGAAATTGCAGAAAAATCCACTGTGTCCATTTATAATAATCGGGGGAACAGGTAGCAAGTTCAGTTTCCCAATCTAAGGATAAACCCAGACGCTGTAATTGTTGCCGCATTTGGGCAATATTTTGATAAGTCCATTTGGCAGGGGGTACACCTCTATCAATGGCGGCGTTTTCTGCGGGTAGTCCGAAGGCATCCCAACCCATTGGATGTAATACCCGATACCCTTGCATCCGTTTGAGGCGGGCAATCACATCTGTAATTGTGTAGTTACGGACGTGACCCATGTGCAAGCTACCGGATGGGTATGGAAACATGGAAAGCGCGTAGAATTTTGGCTTGTTTTGATCTTGAGGCGTTTTATCTAAACCAAGCTCTGCCCATGTTTGTTGCCATTTTTCCTCAATTGTGGCTGGTTGGTATAACGTTTTTTGGGGGGACTCCACAACTAAAACTCCTAATGCTGTTACCTAATTTCGCTATTGTGGCATAATCTTGACTGCCCCTGAAGCTCAATAGCTTTTTAGTTGTCGATTTTCTGGTATATATCATTATTGTCATTAACTAGAACAAATTATGACTCATTATGGCTTAATGTGTCCTGCCTCTACGGGACATTGGAATACAATATTGCCTTTAGGGAAAGAATTACAACAGCGTGGTCATCGTGTTACTCTAATTGGTATTCTGGATGCTCAAGCCAAAGCACAAGCAGCAGGTTTAGAATTTCGAGTTATTGGTGAATCTGAATTTCCTCTGGGGTCATCAGCAGAATTTTTTGCTAAACTAGGTCAATTAAATGGACAGGAAGCATTTAAATACACTATCCAACTATTCAAAGATACCACTAATATTTCACTCAGAGATGCCCCAAAAGTAATTAAGGATGCAGGTATAGAAGCATTATTAATGGATCAAATTATGTCAGAAGGTAGGACTATTGCTGATGTTTCTGGACTGCCTTTTATTACTATTTGTAGTGCTGTAGTTTTAAACCGAGAACCAAGTGTTCCCCCCTTCATGACCAATTGGGATTATAGTCCAGCTTGGTGGGCAAAACTGCGGAATAAATTAGGTTATAAATTATTAAATCGAGCAACTCAACCCATTACAGAACTAATAAATAACTATCGTCGAGAGAAAAATTTATCTGCATACTCTAACGCTAATGATCGTTATTCTCAACTAGCGCAAATTAGTCAACAACCTGCTGAATTAGAATTTCCCCGGCATAATTTACCGCAGTGCTTTCATTTTACTGGACCATATCATAGTTCCACTGGTCGAGTTGTTCCTGATTTTCCTTTTGACAAATTAACAGGACAACCCTTAATTTATGCTTCATTGGGAACTATTCAAAATCGCTTGTTAGGTGTTTTCCAAAGTATTGCAGAAGCTTGTCAAAATTTGGATGCACAATTAGTAATTTCTTTGGGTGGTTCGGCAAGTCCCGAAGTTCTCCAAGGACTACCTGGAAATCCTTTAGTAGTTGGTTATGCACCACAATTACAACTATTAGAAAAAGCAGAATTAACTATTACCCATGCAGGAATGAATACTACATTAGAATGTTTAACTAATGGTGTACCAATGGTAGCAATTCCTATTGCTAATGATCAACCAGGAGTAGCTTCACGGATAGTTTGGTCCGGATGTGGGGAAGCTGTACCTGTGAAAAAAGTTAATGCTGATAATTTGCGGATAGCTATTAAAAAGGTATTGACGGAAGATAGCTATAGAAAGAATGCTCTCAGGTTGCAAGCTGCGATTCAGAAAGCGGGGGGAACAAAGCGAGCGATTGATATTGTGGAACAGGCTATATCTACTGGTAAGCCTGTTTTAAACTAGAAATATTAATCAGGAATAGTAGTTAATTAACGATAATAAACATCAGAAAAAAATAAATTATGACATCAATAACTAGAAAGCTTGGTTTAGTAGAAAACCTCTTTGAAATTCTTCATGATTTAGGAGCAATGATTGACGTAAATGTTGTTCGTATTTCAGGTTTACTTACAGCCGATATTTTGCAACAGGCTCTTGATTTTGTGCAAAAGCGTCATCCTATGCTTCAAGTTCATATCGTTGAATTAGCAGATGGTGTTTATTTTCAATCTGAAGGAACAACTAAAATTCCTTTACGGGTTATAGAAAAGCAAAATGAAAATCATTGTCTAGAAATTGCTGAGGAGGAGTTACACCAAAGATTTTCTAGAAATCTAGAACCTCTTTGTCGTGTTACATTTCTTCGTTCTCCTATTAGTAACGATATTAGCGAAATTATTTAACATTAAGTATGCCACACTGAGCGAAAAATCTATTGATGCGATCGCTCAGAGTCACACTGAGCGATACCTACGGTAAGCTACGCTAATGCACCTTCAACATCTCAACTCACGCTAGTTTCAAAAACCCGCTGCTGTTGCTCTCTTCTCCCCCTGATAACCATCTTCACACCGCCACCAGGACCCAGTAAAGCCCCCTTCCGTGCTGGTTGTACAGGTTCAGTATCAGCCAATTCCATCTGCCATTGAGACAAGACAGTTGCTAAAACCAACTTCATTTCAAACAGCGCCAAAGCCATACCAATACAACGACGATTTCCACCACCAAAGGGTAAAAACTCAGAAGTGCTAAATTGACGTTCTAAAAAACGCTCAGGTTTAAACTGTTTAGAATCAGGATATAAATCTTCTCGATGATGGGTTAAATAAATACAAGGAACTACCAAATTTCCAGGTTCTAAATTATAACCCATCACTTCCAATGGTGATTTTACTAATCTATTTAAAGCTAACATCGCCACCGGGTACATCCGCAATGTTTCTGAACAAACTGCATTTAAATAAGGTAATTTGAAAATTTCATTAGCATCAGGTTGTTGACCCAAATTATCTAATTCTTGCAATAGTTTTTCTCGTACCTGTGGTAAATGGTGAATCCAGTAAAGCGCCCATGTTAAAGAAGTTGCAGTAGTTTCATGACCAGCTACCAATAGAGTCATTAACTCATCTCGTAATTCAACATCAGTCATGGGTTGACCTTCTTCATCCTTAGTAGCCATCATCAAAGACAAAATATCAGTCCGAGATGGATCTGGATTTTCCTGACGTTCCTTAATTTCTGCATAGATTAGTTTATTAATTTGATCTGTTAAGCGGAGGAATTTTCCCCAAGGACTCCACGCACCTAAATCTTTTTGTAATAATGGAAAAACTAATAACAGTCCTCTCACAAAAGGTTGTTTAGGATTAAGTATTTTTAGTAGCAGTTTCTTCAGTTCTTGATAACGTCGACCTTCTCGTAAACCAAATACAGCTTTTAAAATCACCTCAAAAGAAATTTCTTGCATGGAAGATAGGATATTAAATGGTTCTCCAATCTGCCATTTGTTAGTAACTTCTTGTGTAATTTCCCGGATTAAATCACCATAAGACAGCATTCTTTCCCCATGCAAGGGTGGCATTAACAACTTGCGTTGGCGTTGGTGTGGCTTCCCTTCTAGTGCTAATAGAGATTTTTTTCCTAACAACCCTGCTTGAATACCTGCTGGCGCACCAGAATCTAATTGTTTGGTGTCAGTGGTGAAAATTTGTTGAATTGCTTGGGGGTTGCTAATGAATACTTGTGGTTTAAATACCGGACCAACTCTTAAAGTGAAAATATCACCGTATTTTTCTGTACATTCTTCCATATATCCTAAAGGATCTTTTAACCATTGGTATGTCTGTATCCAAGGATGAGTTTTTGGTCCATCAGGTAGTTTAAAATTAGACATTTTGATAAATTTCCTATTGCTTTAGGTAATTGAGAAAAATCTGCTGGGATGAAATTATGCTTCTAATTTGGCAATCGTCTTAATTGTTAATTCCTGCACATTATTAAACACTATCTTTGCCCCAGCTTGGATCAGCTTTTGGGTATAAGCTTCCCGGACTTCTGCTATTTCCTGAACGTGGGGAGGCAATACCCCAACACCTAACCAAGTCCGAGAATTATCTACAGATTTAGCTTTTTCCACAGTGTGCATATCTGCTACAGTATCACCCACATAGACAACTGTTTGTTTTTGATTACTACCATTTTCTAAAATGTTAATAGTAGCAAAAAGTCCTGTAGGATCAGGTTTACCAGGTGCGTCTTCCATAGCAATTAATATAGGAGACTGTAAACCTAAGCGTTTTTCTAAAACGTAGTTAGCACTCAAGCGAGTAGCACCACTGAAAAAACCCCAAGCAATACCAGACTTTGTTAATTCTTGAAAATAACTAGGTTGTGCTAATAAAGGTTCATCACAAATATAACCATTCCAATTTTCGGTATCTGTACCGCGATAACAGCGTTGAAAATAAGTAACAATATTTTCATAATCTAATGGCAATTTTTCCCGGTTTTGTCCTTGACTAACAAAATGGCGATAAATTAATTCTTGGGAAGCGTCCCAATCGTTATTCCAAATTCCTTCAGATTTGAGATTATCAATATCTGTTGGTGTGGGACGATAGGCTTGAGTGGTAAAATATTCTACAGTATCGGATATAGCGCGACGATATGAGCCACTAACGTCACGGATAACCCCGTCTATATCAAATACAACTATCGCTTTTGTGCTTTCGGTCATAGAAGGAATTGGAAAAGGAGAATGTACAAAATTTTATAGTAATCCTAAACAGAATTATAGCGGTATGCACTGGAATGAGATCCAAACTTATTCATTTTCATCTGCGTTTATCTGCGTTTATCTGCGTTCAATGATTCTTGAGAATAATGGTAACTATCGTTGTCCTGATTAACATCCTTATTTCCCTCAGCCTCCTTTACTTAGCTCAACAATTACGAAAAGCAAAAGATGCTCTAGCATTGATAACAGATATATTTAATCAATATGAACGTGCTAGTTATGCAGCCCTACATACAGCACCAGCTAATATTTATCTAGCTCAAGAAAAGATTCAGAATCTCCGTCTAGAGAAGCAAATACTTAAACAGCAAACTCAACAATTACGGCAAATTCTCAGTCTCATTGTCCTAGTTAAGCAAATTTCCCAAGGATCATTGTCGTTTCCATATCTAAAATTGAAAAATCCGAGTAAACTGGGGTAGAATCTTTAGAGTCATCAATTATGCTTAAGCGTTCTAAATTCGAGACTACTCAGTCTCAAATCATGCACCGTTCAGAAGAACTAATTAGTGCTGCGTCAAATCGCTATCGCATTACGGTGCAGGTTGCAAATCGTGCCAAACGGCGACGTTATGAAGATTTTGAGTGCGATTCGTTGTTAGCTGAATCACGGTAATCAGCCCGTACATAAGCTAACCAACC
>JAKOGY010000140.1 GCA_028658405.1 Dolichospermum sp. ST_sed8
AAAAAAAACAGTGTCATTATTTCAATCTCATGTTTTTAAACATGAGTTTTTCCTGTTATAAAGTTGCCCGTTCCCTGTTCCCTCTGAATTTGTAAAGAAATTTGGGGTAGTTGAACTTATAATTTGCAGACGAAGTATGATATAGGGGAGTTAAGTCTCCTCACACCACATTTTTGTTAAAGCCGTGAATTTATTTTTTTCACGGTTTTTATTTTTTATGACAATTAATTACCGGAGTCAGATCAATAATTCCAAAAATGGTATAATCTGCGTGGATGACTGTTAGTAAAATTATATGGCTTATTGGCTATTTCAAGGTAATCCCGAATATTATCGAGTTTTAGACGCTATTAAGGAGTTAGAACAAATTCCTTGGTTAGTAACTCGCTATGCTAAAGATATCGTTCCCGGTGATGGTGTTATAGGATAGCTTGGTAAGCGTAAAACTTAGTGGCTTTAGCCCTGAGATATAAGCGACACGGGCAGTTCGACAAACTCACTGACCACGAATTTATTCGCCTTCAATCTTTTTTGGTTCAGGTAGTTTTATGTTACTATATTAATAGGTCGAGTGCAGGTAAGTTAAGCAACAAGGAAACCTCATGATAGTTTTAGAATATAAAGTTAAAGGTAAACAACATCAATACGATGCAATAGATGAGGCTATTCGGACTACCCAATTTATTCGCAATAAAGCAATTAGGTATTGGATGGATGCACCGAGTAATTCAAAAATTGATAGATTTGCTCTTAACAAATATTCCACTTTACTACGCGAAGAGTTTTCTTTTGTTGCCGAATTAAATTCAATGGCTGTGCAAGCAGCCGCAGAGCGAGGATGGTTCTCTATATCTAGGTTTTACGACAACTGTAAATCCAAAAAATCTGGGAAGAAGGGGTTTCCTAGATTTCAAAAAGATTGCCGTTCAATTGAGTACAAAACGTCAGGCTGGAAGCTACATAAAACAAAGCGGCGTATCACTTTCACTGATAAAAAAGGAATTGGTGAACTTAAACTTTTGGGTAAGTGGGATATTCAATCTTATCATCTCAAAGATATTAAGCGAGTGCGTCTAATCCGTCGTGCTGACGGGTATTATGCACAGTTTTGTATCGGCATTGATGTAGTATATATTCAACCAAAAACAGGTGAGGACATCGGTTTAGATGTAGGAATTGAGTCATTTTACACGGATTCTAATGGACATCACGAACCTAACCCTAAGTTTTTGAGAAAGGCTGAAAAATCAATCAAACATTCTCAAAGACGGATTTACAAAAAAGTTAAAGGTTCTAAGTGTAGAAAAAAAGCTAGAAAACTTTACGCCAAAAAACATTTAAAAGTAAGTAGGCAACGGAATGAACACGCTAAAAAAATAGCGCGTAACGTGTGCAGGTCTAAAGACCTAGTAGCCTATGAAGATTTACGTGTTTCAAACATGGTTAAAAATCATTGTTTAGCAAAATCAATTAGTGATGCTAGTTGGTATTTGTTCCGTCAATGGATAGAATATTTTGCTGTTAAATTTGACAAGATTGCTATAGCTGTACCACCACATTACACTTCTCAAAAGTGTTCTAGTTGTGGCGTAATTGTCAAAAAATCTCTATCAACTCGTACACATAAATGTAATTGTGGTTCGTATCTTCATAGAGATGCAAATGCAGCGTTAAATATTCTCAATCTTGCAAAACAAGCTAGGGTCGGGCAGACCCAAAGTAACGCTACAGGAGTCGAAACCACTACTCTGCCTGGCGCAAGCCTGGTTGAGCAAGTTTTGACGATGAATGTAGAATCGAGCGTGTCTAAAGACACTGAGAGTGTCAATCTGAGCATCTGAAAAAAAAATATTACTTTTCAATCCTTAGAATCTCATACTCCCTATAATAATTGAAGTAGCTGCACAAAATCAAACATCAAGTACAACACTGGAATTGCTATTTTTGCTGCAACCAAAGCTTGTAGGATCATCTCAAAATTATGCCTACACGCCTGATATTAGCATCTTAGCAGATCAATTGACAACATCCATCACGGGAGAACAGCAAATCTATGAGTAGAATAGAAACCCGCACTGAGCCAATGGTGCTAAATATGGGACCTCACCACCCATCAATGCACGGGGTTTTACGGTTAATTATGACATTAGATGGTGAAGATGTAGTTGACTGTGAACCAGTTATTGGCTATCTGCACCGAGGAATGGAGAAAATTGCCGAAAACCGGACTACAATTATGTACGTCCCCTACGTCAGCCGTTGGGACTACGCTGCGGGGATGTTTAATGAAGCGGTGACAGTGAACGCACCAGAAAAATTAGCAGGTATCACTGTTCCCAAACGCGCCAGCTATATCCGCGTGATTATGCTGGAATTAAACCGCATTGCTAACCACTTATTATGGTTTGGTCCGTTTCTCGCTGACGTGGGCGCACAAACACCCTTTTTCTACCAATTCCGGGAACGGGAAATGATTTATGATCTGTGGGAAGCTGCAACTGGCTACCGCATGGTTAATCACAACTATTTCCGCGTTGGTGGTGTGGCTGCTGATTTACCTTATGGTTGGGTAGATAAGTGCTTAGATTTCTGTGAATACTTTATCCCTAAAGTTGATGAGTACGAGCGCTTAGTTACCAATAACCCCATTTTCCGTCGTCGGATTGAAGGTTTGGGAACTATTACCCGTGACGAAGCGATTAACTGGGGACTTTCTGGACCAATGTTACGCGCTTCTGGGGTGAAATGGGATTTACGGAAAGTTGACCACTACGAATGTTACGATGATTTCGATTGGGATGTGCAGTGGGAAACTGTGGGTGATTGTCTTGCTCGGTATATGGTACGGATGCGAGAAATGCGCGAATCTGTGAAAATCATTAAGCAAGCGATCGCTGGATTACCCGGAGGACCTTATGAAAACCTCGAAGCCAAACGGATAATGGCTGGTAAAAAATCAGAATGGGATGCTTTTGATTATCAGTTCGTTGCTAAAAAAGTTTCTCCTACTTTTAAAGTTCCTAAAGGTGAAATTTACTCCCGCGTCGAAAGTGGTAAGGGAGAATTGGGAATTTATTTAGTAGGTGATAATAATGTTTTCCCCTGGCGCTGGAAAATTCGCGCTGCTGATTTTAACAACCTGCAAATTCTCCCTCATTTACTCCGGGGAATGAAGGTTGCAGATATCGTCGTTATTCTTGGTAGTATTGACGTGATCATGGGTTCTGTTGATAGATAATAGACATCTTCAACAAATATTTGGAGACGTTCCATGGAACGTCTCTACAAAAGTTATTTAGGAATTTTATTTAATTCTTAATTCTTAATTCTTAATTGTTTCCGGTTGGGTTTGATTTTGGAATAAAGGACGGACAATTAAATACCCAGCCGCAAAACCAGTCACCATAATTAATATAATAGTAATTACTAGCCACCAACCGTTTAATCCTTTTGTCTGAGAATGAGGATTAGGAGAATAACGGACTTTTTCTTCTTCTATAAATACTGTTTCTGACACCGGAGAATTTATATCTTTGATATGTGCAGCAGACTCCTGACGACGTTTTTGAGGAGGTGTAGCTTTTGTTACTGCTTTTGTCCGAGAAACAGCAGCTTGTTGACGTGGAGGTGCTGTTTTAACATTTGGCTTATTTGTATATCTAACTTCGTTATTGTTACGGGGTACAGGCTGCGGTTGAGATTGATAGTTTACTTCGTTATCAGGTGGAGACGGTGCGGGAGAACTGGGTGATGGTGTATTAACAAACTTTTGCAGTTCTAAACAAGACTGAATCACTTTAGTAATTTCTTGACGCAGTTGTTGATTTTCTTGGACTAATTTCTGATTATGATTGGTAATTACATCCAACTTGGATTGGACTGCTTGTAACTCCGCTGTTAATTCTCGGTAAACACAAAGGGGAACAGAGGGGGGGTAGTTGGTAGGTGGTTGACTATAGTTAGATCCTGTAGTTGTTTTCATGGATATTTGAGTATCAAAATACAGTAATTAGAGTAATGATAAGCAGGAACAGAATATAGTTATTTATGAGATTATGCCCAAGAATAATAGAAAAATGCACAAAAGGCAAAGATTGGGAATTAGTATGGGTAAAGCAAGAGCTAAACCCCTACAATATTATAAGTATAGTAGCTAATTATATGTTATTAATACAACTTATATAAAAACGGGTCTATTTTGTCAATAATGGGAAAAAGTGGCCTACAGGTCCTTGTCCTTTGCCAATATCTAGGGAATAGGTAAGAGCATTTGTAACATATTCCTTTGCTGCTTGCACTGCTGTCCATAAGTCTTTACCTAAAGCTAGGTTAGCAGCAATGGCCGCTGATAAAGTACAACCAGTACCATGAGTATTTTTTGTCTCTATTTGTTTCGTTGTCAAAATCTCGAATTTTTCCCCATTAAACCAAACATCAATACCCCGCAAACTTCCAGACATTCCTCCACCTTTAACTAAAACAGCCTTTACTCCTAATTCCCTGTGCATAATTTCCGCTGCTGCTTGCATATCTACTAAAGAGGCAATTTCCAACCCGCTTAAAATTTGCGCTTCATAGCGATTTGGTGTAATAATAGCTGCTTGAGGAATCAGGGTATTCCGTAGAGTTTGCACTGCATTATCATCAATTAATTGCGCTCCGGTGCGTGATACCATAACAGGATCAACTACTAAATTATCAATTTTATAAGCTGCTATTTGCTGGGCTACAGCGGCGATAATTTCTTGGTTGAGTAACATTCCTGTTTTGGCTGCTTGCACTCCAATATCCTCTACAACCGCCTGAATTTGAGCTACAACCGATTCTGCCGCCATAGCATCAACCCTTGTAACTCCTACAGTGTTTTGGGCTGTAACGCAGGTAATAGCACTTGTTCCATGCACACAGTGAAAGGCAAATGTCCGTAAATCAGTTTGAATTCCTGCACCCCCACCACTATCAGAACCGGCAATAGTTAAAGCAACGGGAACTAAATTTTTGTTTGTGGTCATGATAGAGTTTAATTATTTAAAATACATATACAGCAGATTATAGGCAAATCAAGTACAAATTAAAGTGTTTATTTAATGAAATACAATACTGATACTCAATTAAACTTGAATCTTTCTCAGCAATCTGAAATTACCTCAAATTTGCAGGTAAAGCAATTTTCTGTTGCTGACGCGGAACTTATCCTCTATTCTGGCTATTTTTCAGATGCAGAAAGTGATGTAATATTTCAGAAATTATTGACGGAAGTTAATTGGCGACAAGATCAGATAAAATTTTATGGTCAGGAGATCAATATACCCAGATTGACGGCATGGTATGGGGATTCTGGTAAATCCTATACATATTCAAACATTACCATGAATCCAATAGCTTGGACACCTGTTTTATTGACTATTAAACAGAGAATTGAAGAAGTAGAGAAAATATCTTTTAATAGTGTGTTGATTAATCTTTATCGTGATGGTAAAGATAGTGTTGCATGGCATTCTGATGATGAACCAGAATTAGGGAAAGATCCAATTATTGCTTCTGTGAGTTTTGGGGGTGTCAGAAAGTTCCAGCTTCGACATAGATTTGATAAAACATTAGAGAAAGTGGAATTTAATTTAACTCATGGTAGCTTGTTAATGATGAAAGGGAAAACACAGGAATTTTGGCAACATCAAATCCCAAAAACGGCTAAATCTGTAATGCCGAGAATAAATCTCACTTTTAGAATCATCAAATGAATTTGTTTACAGCTATAGATATTAGGGAGAATTTTAAAATAGTTATCCATCATTTTGTAAAACTTTAAATGGTTTATTGTTGATTTCCCATAGAGTGATTTCTAAATATAGTTGAGTTTTGCAAAAGTAAACTACTTCATAAGCAAGTCGTAAACTTCTCTCAAGATTATTTGGTTCAACATCAACTGCTTTATTAGTTCCAATAGCTTTGCGTAAACCAATTGATAAAATTTCTACCAAATCATGACCACAACAGACTTGCCAAGGATCATGATTATTGATTTTTTTGCTATTTAACCATTGTTGTATATCTTCATCTTTTAATGCGAAAGCTTGAGATTTATTTTTAACTTCTTGAATTAGTTTTAGTTCATTAAATTGCCAGTTTTTTTCATCAATAAATTTGCTAAATGTAATACCATTAAAAGTTAGATTCAAGTTATCAGACTGAGAAATATAACGCAAATAACCAATTGAAATAGCAATTATCAGTAATACTTCTCTAATATCTTGATTTAACTGGGAAATTTTTTCTTCAGAACCAAATTCAGCAACTACTTTTTCTAAAGCAGGAGAATTGATTAACATTGTTTCAAGATCATGAGTATCTGTAAGCAGTAGATTAGGGCTTTTGCTTGGCAAATTTTCAAGACGATCAAAATCTGCATCAACAATTGCTAGAACTCCCTGAAAATTTGATTTTTCCAAGATTTCTAAAATTTCAATAGCACACTGCTTACTAGATGGTTTTCCCGCAGTAATTTCTAAGTGACAAGCTAATTTATTCACAAATCTTTCATAAAAAACTTTATCGGAACTTCCTTCTACCAATAAGAAAGATCCTGAATAAGTCTCTCTCAATTGTCTAATTTTGTTAGCAACACGGTCAACTGTTATAAACTCTCTCACTTTCCTGATCCTTTCAGTTCAACCGTTAAATCCCAGCGATCTTGTATAATATCTGGTGAATGAGTAGCTATGAGAATATCTACATCAGCAAGCTTTGTGATTTCTTGCAGGTCTTTTAAAAACTCCACTTGCCAACCTACATGAAGAGATAATTCAGGTTCATCAATCAAAACTAAGGAATTAGGTTTAACTTTAAATAGTAGTTCATATAAAAGCACTAATTCATGTTGTTCACCTGATGATAAATCAGTTGGTGAAAGTATTTTTGAATCAGACAATGAAGAATCATAAAGTGTTGTAAAAATAAATCCTTTTTCTTTGCTAAAATTTATTTCTTTATAAGAAAATTTATTATTAATAATTCTCTTTAATAAATTAATTTTAATCGCTATTTCATTAAAAACATTCAACTTTTTTTCTACATCTTCAACATATACAGATAAAGCATTTTTTGTACTTTCATCTATGTCTTGTGGTTGAATTTGAAACTCTGAATCTTCATCTTGATCTAAAAGACCTACTTCTATTAAACGAGAACGAGTTTCTTCAAGTTCTTTAAGTTGATTCCGAAGGTGTTCATCTGTTAAATCTGATGATGATTGTTGTTTTACAACTCTCATAGGAAAACTTCTATCAAGAGATTGAGATATTGTTCCATATTCCTTAAATTTATCTTGCATTAACTTGGCAAGTTCATTAGAATATGCAGATACAGTTGATTCAATTGTAGGTGTTCTATCATCGAATTTGAAACGGCGATTAGGAACTAAGTTTAGTAAACGTTGTGATTCTATAAGACGAATATGAATATTATTCTTTAATTTTTCAAGCCATTCTGGTTCTTTTTCTAATTTAACCTTTACGGGTAATAAATCACCAAAACGCTCTAAAACTTCTTCTAAAGAAAGATTTTCTTGCGTAGGAGTATAAAGCCATTTTCTATCTGATATCCTGTTTAATCCTGGTATAAAATCCTCTAAAGCATGAAGAGGAAACCCTTTTATGTCAGGAATAATTTTTGGATCAAAAGTAACGACATCTAAACTAGGTTGATGAAAATCAAAAGCAATTTTGTTTTGTATTTCTTCTGAATTATCAACATTTTTGATAATCTCAATGTTACTATCATCATCAAATTCAACACGAAATTTACTAAACGGAATAGTTCGCAACTTTGAGTATCGGGAGTTAAATAATCCATCTAAAATTGTCAACATTGCTGTTTTACCAAACCCATTAGGTCCATGAATGACCGTGATTCTATCATCCATATTTAATGGAATTACATGATCAAAAATTCCAAATAAGCCACTAACTGAAATTTGCTTAATTTGCATAATAATTAACTCCTATATTCATAGCATTACAGTAAACGTTAACAGTTTCCTAATTGCAAATTCTTCAATGTCCTTTGCAAAAACTTACCCCATTCTGCTGCAAGAGGAACTTCTGTAAAAGGAACACGAATTGATTTAGAAGTAGTTAATAAAAACTCTATTTCAATTTTTCGACCTTTTAATGGTGGGTTTTCTATATCTACAGCATTACCATTGATCAAAAAGCGGATTTCTTGAACATCTAATAAAGAAAAAGTTTCTAATTCAATAGGTCCTTTAGTTGTCGGTTTTCCCCAAGTAATATCATCACCTTTTTGCGCTAATACTGCATAAATATCATATTTAGCTCGTTCAAATTGTTTTGCCCAAATTTGATAAGCTTGGAGTTTCTTAAATTCTTGTGAACCTTGCCACGCTAACCAGAAAAATGCTACTAACAAAGGCAACCATAAAAGACCACGTTCCATAATAATTCGTAATGCCTCTTTGAGAGGAACTTTGCTAAGGTACATCTAAAAATAAACCAGAAGATAGAATTTGCTCTAAAATCTTCCAAATACTATTTTACAATATCTCATATAAATATAGCGATAGCGAAGCGCAGCGCAGGAATCACTTGAGCAAAATTACAATATTTAATGTATTATATATTGGCAGATTCAGTAATTTCTTGTAATTCAAAACTCAAAATTTAATCAGTAGTATTGATATTGAAAGTGCTGTAATTTCAACTTAATAGAGAATCACGGATTAATGCCAAGCAGCCAGGAGACATCATGAGTTTATACCGCCTAATTTACAGTAGCTATGGAAAACCTAATGTGGGATATCACGATCTTAAGGAGACTACTAGTATGGCTAACGCCACGCTACACTATCAATTCCTTCTCTGTCACCTGTCACCTGTCACCTATCACCTGTCACCTATTCCCTGCTATATAAGTTATGGTAGTGAGCAAACTAACAAGAAGCGGTGATGAAAAAACTTATATTATTGTGCTTGTTTGTTATTGGACTGATTGCTGCTGTATTTGGGTTTCTGAATTTTCAGGGACTAGCAGCAAAAGGTGAGTTTGAGACAATTTTGCTGGATTTTCGGGAAGATATTGCCGAAAGTGTGATTGAGAAAGATTTACAAGCGATCGCTGGGCAATATCATGTTACACCCCAACTGGATAATAAATATTCAGCAGTAGATCATGTATATGTTATCAAAGGCGATCGCCAACGGCTGAAAGAATTAAAAAAATCGCCCTTTGCCCAAGTTACCGAATTTATCGAACCTAATTACATTTATAAAACCGTACCCTCAGGGAAAGCTACTTGGTTAGGAGAATTATTAGCACCTCAAAACGAAGAACCAACTGCCTCCTTAATCGGTCCCAACGACCAGTATTACAGCAAGCAGTGGAACTTACACAAAATCGGCATAGAAGCGGCATGGACACGCAGTAAAGGTAGTGGAATTACCGTAGCGGTGATTGATACTGGAATTACCAAAGTCCGTGATTTATATGAAACCAAATTTGTCAAAGGCTACGATTTTGTTAATGATACAGAAGCAGCCAAAGACGACAACGGACATGGAACTCATGTCGCCGGTACAGTTGCCCAAGCCACCAATAACGCCTATGGTGTCGCCGGAGTCGCTTATGAAGCCACTCTCATGCCCTTAAAGGTATTAAATGCCGACGGTGCAGGAACAGTAGCCGACATTGCCGAAGCCATCAAATTTGCGGCTGATAACGGCGCTGATATCATTAACATGAGCTTAGGTGGTGGTGGAGAAAGCCAACTCATGGAAGATGCTATTAATTACGCCTATAAAAAAGGTGTAACTATCATCGCTGCCGCAGGAAATGAAAATACTAATGGTGTGGGCTATCCGGCTCGTTATGATCATGTTATCGGTGTTTCTGCCTTTGGTCCTGACGGTGAAAGAGCATCCTATTCTAACTATGGTGCAGGTATAGATATTTCTGCCCCTGGTGGTAGTGAAACTGGGACAATTCTCCAAGAAACCATCAACGAACAAGGTGAAGGCGTATTTCTCGGACTCCAAGGCACAAGTATGGCTTCTCCCCACGTTGCGGGTGTAGCGGCATTAATCAAAGCCTTGGGAATCAAAGAACCCGATGAAATTTTACAGGTTCTTCAACAGTCAGCCAGAGTGATTCAAGATGACGGTTTGAACTATTATGGGGCTGGACAACTCAACGCTGAAGCCGCAGTTAAATTAGCCAGCGACGGCATAATTAGTGTTCCCGACTTTTTCCGGTGGTTGCGAGAACAGGGCTATCTAAATCCTGGCTTTTGGATAGATGGCGGTGCGATCGCATTAGTGCCTAAGATATTCATGGTGATAGGTTCATATCTCCTCGCTTGGTTCTTACGGGCTTACTTCCCCTTCGCTTGGAGTTGGTCATTATCTGGCGGCTTAATTTTCGGTAGTTCCGGCTTATTCTTCCTCAAAGGATTTTATATCTATGATCTTCCCCAATGGCCGTTCCGGGTTTTAGGTAGTTCCATTCCCGAACTTGGCAACACTTTACAGGGGACAGACGCACTCAATCCTCTTTTTGCCAGTGTTTTAATTCCCTTTGTTTTAATAGCCTTATTTTTAGGACATCCCACCGGGAAATGGTTTGCAATTGGGGCAACTTTAGGGATTACAGCATTCCTCACAGTTAGTGGTATTTATGATCCTGCTGTTTGGGGTTTAGGAAATAGTAACCTAGCCAGAATTTTCCTGTTTAGCAATGCTGTACTGTGTTACGGACTTGCCCGTTTAGCTTTAAAGAAGGAGTAAAGGAAGAAGTCACAATTGTTCGATAATTCCCCCACCTAATACCTGATCTCCATCGTACCAAACGGCGGCTTGTCCAGGTGTGATGCTGAATTGCGGTTCATCAAAGACTAAGCGCACGCGGGAATCTGCTAGGGGAATGACGGTGACGGGTACAGGTTGGGAACGATAACGGATTTGCACTTCAGCGCGTATGGGGGTAATAGGTTCAGCTATGGAAACCCAATTGACTCGATTTACTGTACATTCTGATTGTGTTCCTTTGGTGCGATCGCCTACAACTACCTTGTTATTAACCGCATCTAATTCGATGACATACAAGGGTTCAGCCGCAGCGATGCCTAAGCCTTTTCGCTGACCAATGGTGTAATGATGAACACCATCATGTTGACCTAAAATTTTACCAGTTTCATCAACAATATCACCTGGTTTGGGAGCTAAATATTTATCTAAAAATGCCCGCATAGAACCATTGCTTTCTACCAAGCATAAATCTTGACTTTCTGGTTTATCGGCGGTTTTTAAGTTGTATTCAGTGGCGATTCTCCGGGTATCGGTTTTATTCAGTTTACCCAGGGGAAAAATTGTCGCCCCTAATAAGTCTTGGGATAAGTCATAGAGAAAATAAGATTGATCTTTGTTGCGGTCAACGGCTCGTAATAATTGGTGACGATTAGTAGCGTCATCGTAACGAATTTGGGCATAATGACCTGTAGCGATGCTGGTACATTCTAATTTTTCCCTTGCATATTGCACCATTGGCCCAAATTTCACCGTTTTGTTACATTGAGAACAAGGTAACGGCGTAATTCCCACACTATAACCTGTGACTAGAAAATCAACAATTTCCGTTTGAAAGACATCCCGAATATCCACAATTTCATGGGGAATGCTCAATTGTTCACAAATATCAGCCGCGTCAATCATTCCTTCAGAGCAACATTGCCCCTTGCCTTTCATCAGCCAAAGGGTTAAACCAATCACATCATAACCCTGATTATGCAGGATGGCGGCGGCTACGGAACTATCAACGCCACCAGAAAGACCAACGACAACTTTTTTCATAATTTTAAAAATGCTTGCGGCTGATTTTGACAACAAAGAGGCTTTTTATTTAACCACAAGGTGCGAGACTGTCCGATTGTAGCACACATACCTACAAAGTCTGAAGAGGCAAAAGGAAAGTCTCCAAATTGTCCAGATTAGTGAGAAAATAAAAACTTGCAATTATTCTTACCTTGTCTTGCTGACGGCTCAAAGGAATCTAACAAAAATGTGGCAAAGAATTACGTTCATCTTATTATTGGTGTTGAGCTTCAGCTTGAGTAGTCCCAGTTTAGCTAATGCGGCTGCACTTAATAGCTTTGTGGATAGTGCTGACGGTTATCAGTTTTCTTATCCTAATGGTTGGCTACAAGTTAAAGTTGGTGATGGACCTGATGTGGTATTTCATGATTTAATTGAAGTATCAGAAAATGTTTCTGTGGTCATTAGTCCTGTTCCCAGTGGTAAAACTTTAGCGGAATTGGGAACACCAACAGAAGTTGGTTATAAGTTAGGAAAAGCGGCTCTTGCTCCTGTAGATTCTGGACGGACTGCGGAATTAATCAATGCGGCTGAACGGGAAGTAAATGGTAAAATTTACTATTTTCTAGAATATGAAGTTAAATTTCCTAACGGACAAGAAAGACATAATATCTCTAGTGTGGCTGTAAGTCGTGGTAAGCTGTTCACTTTTAATGCTTCTATTCCTGAAAGACGTTGGAAAAAACTCCAACGCATGATTGATGAAGTGGTGAGTTCTTTCACTGTTTATTAATAATTAGAAATGGTGGTAATTGACAATTAACAATTATCAATTACCAAAAATTACTTATACAGAAATCTATGAAAATTCCCCAATTTGTTCTTGCTTCTGCGTCTCCTGCTCGGAAAAAATTATTAGCAACTGTGGGAATTAAACCTACTATTTGTGCTAGTGATTTTGATGAGTCGCAAATTACCATTACTCAACCTGAAGAGTTAGTAAATACTCTAGCTAAATGTAAAGCGGAAACGGTGGTTTCTCGGTTTCCATCATGTTTAATTATGGGTTGTGATTCGGTTTTAGCTATTGATGGTAATATCTATGGTAAACCAGCAAATGCTCAAGAAGCGATCGCTCGTTGGCAATTTATGCAAGGTAATTTTGGTGACTTGTATACAGGTCATGTTTTGATTGATACTACTAAAAATCAAACTCTGGTTAAGTGTCAAGTTACTAGAGTGTATTTTGCAGAAATGAGCGATCGCGCGATTCAAGCCTATGTAGCTACAGGTGAACCTCTTCAATGCGCTGGGGCGTTTGCCTTAGAAGGGTTTGGAAGTTTATTTGTAGAAAAAATAGAGGGTTGTCACAGTAATGTTATTGGTTTGAGTTTACCCTTATTGCGGCAAATGATCGGGGAATTGGGATATGAAGTTACAGATTTTTGGGGATAAGTGTCAATCTTCAGGTTCATATTCCGAAATAATACTTTGGATCTCATCTGGGGTAATATCAGCTTGTTCAGATTTTGCATAAATGGTTAGCAAAATAATAGCTGTTGCGGTTTTAACATAGTAAATGAGACGATAACCAGCACTTTTACCTTTTTGAAGGTTACTATTTTTAACGCGCAATTTGAAAACTTCGTAACCGATTTTGGGAATGCAATCACCAAGTATTTCTCCTTTTTGTAGTTGTTCTATAACTGGTTGAATATCGTTGTTAATTTTTGGATATTTCTTGGCTAATTTCCGCAAATTTCGCTGGAATCTTATTGTTACTTCTACTTGAATAAATGAGATATCAGACATTTTCAATTCCTTCCCAAAGTTGAGAAATAGGAATTGTTTGTCCAGTCATTGCTTCATGCCAAGACTGACGAAAATCTTGAATTATTTGTTCTTTAGATGCAATTTGTTCATGATCTTCATTAGTTTCTACTGCTTCTGGAATAAGAATAATAACTTCTACACGGCTATTTTGAATAATATTTAATGGTTTATCTAAAGACAGACTTCCTTGCAAATCAACGGTTGCCATTACTTTAATTGCTTTCATAAGAATACCCGGTAAGTGAGAAACTCAGCGGCTTTAGCCCTGAGAGGGAAACGACACGAGCGGTTTTAACCGCTTTGAATCTTTATTTCATTACCGCCTTGGAGTTAAGAAATTTGGGGTACTTTTGTGGTGTACTTTCAACGGGACAATTACCGATTCAAATTTCCCAACTCTGTACGCATAATGTGTTGCTCCGAAGAGCCTCCC
>JAKOGY010000141.1 GCA_028658405.1 Dolichospermum sp. ST_sed8
CGAGGCCAAGATAATCATAGCAATCACAAAAATCACAAAAATCACAGTTCAGACATTGAAATTTCAGGAGAATTGACATGATGAAAACTAAAAAAAATCCCCCATACAATCCTCTATCTGAGTATGTTCACCGCTTACAAACTGGTGAAGCATTACTGAAAGATAGTTCCGAAAATGTTTTAGAAGTTGTTGGTATTCTTAAAAGTTATGGTGTAGTTTTAGATGCCTATTCTAAAAATCTTATTTACATCGCTGAACACCAATTTTTAGTATTTTTTCCGTTCTTTAAATATTTTGATGGTGATATTTCCTTTGCTAAATTATTCCGTCATTTGTTCCATGATCGGATTAATTTTGAATATGCCGAATATTGCATGAAAACAATGATGTGGCATGGGGGTGGTGGTTTAGATATATATTTAGATACTAAGGAATTTCAAGACAGAGCTAAAGCTGTTATTGCTGCTAAATTTAAATATAATCCCCTGATGTTGGGACTAAATGAACTGTTTCCTGAATTTCTCATAGAACAGTTACGAGTCTCTGCTTATTACACTGGTTTGGGTCAATTTTGGCGAATCATGGCTGATATGTTTCTGAGTCTATCAGATCGTTATGACAACGGCGAAATTAAATCAATTCCCCAAGTTGTAGAACATATTAAATTGGCTTTAGTTGCAGATGCAATTACACCAATTACATATAGTGTGAAAATTGGCGATAAAGTCTATGATCTTATTCCCAAATCAGTTGGTTTAACCTTTCTTGCAGATACCGCAATTCCCTATGTAGAAGCGGTATTTTTTAGAGGTACACCTTTTTTGGGAACAGTCTCTTTAAACGCCCAAGCATATCAAGTTCCTCCAGATTTATCTCGATTCCAATATGGCGCATTATATGCAGATCCTTTGCCTATTGGTGGTGCGGGTATTCCTCCTACATTGTTAATGCAGGATATGCGCCATTATTTGCCAGAATATTTACATAATATTTATCGTCGTAGTCTCAGGTGTGAAGATGATTTACGGGTGCAAATTTGTATGAGTTTCCAAAAATCTATGTTTTGTGTAACTACAGCGGCAATTTTAGGACTTTTACCTTATTCCTTAGATACTCAAGATTTATCTGAGCAAAAAAACAATCAAGTTTATTTAGAAAAGTGGGTGTCAAGATTAGAGAATTCCCGTTTATTAGAAGTGAATAAATAGGTAAAGCTCTTGGAAGATTTTTTGTCAGAATCAGGATGTCCAGGATTTAAGGATGTACAGGATGTTATTTAATGATGGTTGGTTATTCTTGAAGGATTTTTTTGTCAGAATCAGGATGTCCAGGATTTGAGGATTTTCAGGATGTTATTTAATGATGGTTGGTTACGCACAAGTCATGGAAGAATGAACCACGAAGGTACGAAGAAACGAAGGTAAGAGGTTTTAGAGAGATTTTCCTATTTCATCCTCTACATCCCTAAATGTTGGTTGTCCTAATTCTCACTATCTGCGTTCATCTGCGTTCTTATCCTGTACATCCTCAAATCCTGGATATCCTGATTCAGACAAAATACAATTTCTGAAAATCTAGATCAATCTTCAAAAACCAACCACCACCCAAAGGTTTAACAGGACGATAACGGTTTCTGAGAATAACCAAAGGAACACCGCAGTTAGGACAAAAATTTGTCGTATCTGGTATAGGTGGATTATGACAGTCTGCATTTAGACAACATATCTGAGTCATGTTAGGTTGTGGTGGATACGTTGAGATTTAGAATATATACAAGAATATACTCGCTAATTACGCAATTAGACCACAAATTAGCTCATATTTCTTGTTTTTCTTCCTCTCACCCTTTGCATCTTAACGTTTTAGCGTCACTAGCTTAATAATTCTTAACTCCATTTTCCCAAAAAAGTTTAACTTGCCATTTTTACCCAAAATTATTGAGAATACCTGCGAATGACTCAACGTATTTTCAAGGGTCTTGACTTCTGAGAAGGTTATGTTATGATAGTCTTGAGAAAAATCCAAGGGTGTGGTATTATCTAAATTAAAATAACTCCTAATAGAAGTCAAAAACCAAAAGTTTGTAGGTTGAATTGACTCTGAACAAAAACATAATCAAATTTATTTAGAAAAGATCCTAAATTAATGTCCCCGACTTCTTTAAGAAGTCGGGGATCTGACTCTTGCAAGTCAAAGGAATTTACAAACCGAACCAAGCTAAGAAATTATCCCACCAAGAAGTAGAAAATTTTCTGCCAGGTATTTGCATTTTTTGGCGAATATTTTGAATATTCCAGTTAGTAAGTCTAGCGAGAGTTTCCGCTTCTTTTTCAAATCTCTGATTCAAAGAACGTTGATATTGTCGTCCTGCACTACATTGGACATTACCTGTAAATGGGTGTTGTAAAATATAACGTCCTTGAAAAGATTCCCGTTGAGAAGTTGCTTGAAACATCAAATCTTCGGGAAATTTATTTCTGGTGTAACGAACGTGCAACCGAGTAATAAAAACGTTACTGCTAGGGAAACGAGAACGAAAACTAGGAGATACTGGTCTATCACCACTATTATTATCCAACCAAAATACACCCGCTTGTTTTAATTCTTCATTATTGAGTGGTTCAGCAGAACAAGGATCACAACTACTCATATCCCAAGCATATTCCAGAAAGCCGACTTTTTTATCTTCTTTGGTATAGGAAGTTTGGAACATGGATTTATAAAAATCACCAAATTCATTTTTCACATAAACAGGAATATTCACATCTGAAGGAACTTTAACGGTGCGATAATTAGTAATTTCTGCCTGTCCTTGGGGTGAGAGAATATAAACAATTAAATCTTGTTCTTTAGTGGCGTTAATCATTCCTAAACGAATCGGTAACATGAATTTAAGTGATTCGTAGGAAATTTGTAAAGGACGCAGTAATTGATAACCTGATTCGGCAAATTTATCTAAGTTGACTTTAGCAACAAAGAATTTCATGGAAGAACGAATATAGGGTTTTAGTAATTCCTTTGCCCCTTTAGGAATTTTATAACCATTGCGGTTCAGCCAAATTTCTAGTCCACCGGATTCTTTAGCACTGAGAATGACAATATCATATTCACCAACATTAAATTTGGCTTCAACAGTTACACCTAAACTGCTGTCTTTTCTCATTTTATTTTCTGAACTTTCCATTCTTCCTGCTGCTTGTGGTGACGGCATATCTGCCATTTTTTCCATTACAGCACAGGGGTCAGAATCGAAATATTCAACTAATCTTGGTGCGCTAAAAGCATCTAATCTTTCAATAATTTTCGGTTCGGCTACATGAACTTGTTCTTTTTTTAAAACAGTAGGAACAGGAATAACAACAGCAAAATCTTTAACGTCTCCTTGAAAATCGTTAGCCATTGTTAAGACGGTGCGATTTCCATCTCTAGCAAGTATGACTTGAGAGGCTTGGTTATAGAGTTTTGTATCAGCTTTAGCTACATAAAATCCACAAAAAGCCCAAGCTGTAGGTGCGAAACACAGCACGGCTAAAAATGTAGATATTAAGGGCAAGAATAGGCGAAAAAGTTGCATTTTGATACCTTACTTAATGATAGTTAGTTGATGATTTTCTGCTGGTAAGAGGAATCCACAAAAAAGATAATTCAATCTTGTGGGATGGGCATCTGGTCCCTCCTAATATTATTAGCAGGCAAGATACCTGCACCACAAGAAATTTTGGGATATTTTTTATTTAGAAGTCTCTAATTCTGTTTTATTCCCCCAATAAAATCTCGGTGTAATCCAGAATTTATCTAAGATAATAGTTAATGGTGCTAGGGCAAATAAAGCCCAAAAAACAGCAGTGGGGATAAAGAAAAAATTCCGCAAAATAAAGGTTAATAAGGCAATAGATATTGCCCATAAGATTCTACTCGTGGGGGAATTGGGAATTGAACGAGGATCTGTCACCATAAACAGAGAAAATAACAGTAAAGATCCACTCATTAAATGATGGAAATAAACATCCCAAGTCCAACCTAACCAAAGATTTCTGATAGCAGCTAAGAGGGAATAAGCACCTAAAAAAGCGGCGGTAGTATCCCAACGGCCAACCTGTTGTAAAATCATGCCTCCAGTCCCCACAAATAACAACGCATACCACCATTCTTCCCCCCATTGTCCTGGGGAAACCCAAGCATCATTAGTGAGGGTAAGAACGGCAATAATGCCAAAATTAGCAGGATTAAAAAAATGCTTTTGGCCAACTTTAAAGACAAATTTACTCGCTATGGCTGCAAATCCAGCTAAGGCCATGGTGGGCCAATGATCAACCCGTAGTAATAAACTAAGTCCTAGAGAGGTAATGAGGGGACTACGAATGTTAATTGGTTGTAAGCTGTCCTGGGATTTAGTGATCAATGAGCAGATGATTTGAGTTATAATGCAGGAGGCGATCGCCACAGCAATAAATTCTGGATGTAATGTCCAGTCTCGCGTCCAAATTCCCAAAATCAGAAATAAACTCAGAAAGAGAATTTGATAATCTCGAATATCTTTGCAAAATATCATTTTCAGTCCAGGAATTACCCACAGATTTCCTCCTAATTTAAACCTATGCGATCATAAATTAGGTTTTTGTTACAGTTTTTGTTACAAACTTATTTTTAACCTTGATAAATAATGTAGAGCCGAGAATCCCTACCCATGGAACGTCTCTACCCTACCTTGGTGGTGCAGAAAAGTCTTGAAACTCTTATAAATAAAGGATTATCAATTAAGATGCTTAATTTTTTCAGATGTTATCAGAAATGCAAACTGTCCTGGAGGAATAGAAACAGTGTCTTTTTCACTAAGTGTAATTTTTTTTCGTTTTTCCAGAGGTGTATCAGGAAGGGCTGAAATATAAACTTCGTCCCCTAAACACAATTGATATGATGCAGACTCAATTTTATTAACATCAAAAGGTTCAATTAAACTAGAAAGACGAGAATGCAAAGTTTGTGATGACCAAAAACTCATTTTTCTTCTGTAAGATATTATTAAATAAATGTTTTATTTTGACCGATGCTAAGAGCCGATTAGACTTGTTACTTTAATCTACCTTACTCCTATTTGATAAGTTATCAAGCGTGCATCAAGATTAACAAATACTGTTCCTCCCCGATTTTTTTCGACTTGTCTCCAGACATCATAACTCGTGAAAATAGCCTTCTCCCAATCTCCTAAAGAACAACAAGAAACTTCTAAATGAGATGTCATATTTTTGATAGTCTTCAACAGTTGGTAATCTAATGTTGAAACACCTTCTAAAAAATCGTGATCTTTAGCATAACTAAATACTAGTGCTGATATACCTTCCTCAATAGCTACTGCACGCCCTCCGTCTTCAACTTCGTCAATAAGAGGATTACTTTTGCGCTTACGTTTCATAATACTACGAGTAACTACAGACCAACCTAAAATTGCGGCGTAGGAAAAATGAAAAATATCATGAAAGCGGTAGCCATCAATCTTGTAAGAATTATCAGTGAGGTCATTTCCTATCTGTTTTTTGTTGATAAATGCCTTCATTTTAAATGAATTATCTTTGCTTACCTCTGTAATTTCTACTTCAAATTGTCGTGGCAAACTTTCATGTTCAGGAAAGTCATTATCAAAGATGTAGATTGTGTTTTGATCATCTATAGGTGATGAATTTCTCCATCCCCAGCGGTCATTACACTTTCTCAGATTATCTTCTGCAATTTCTTCTAAATTTAAGTTAAATTTACTGGCTATATTGGAAATATACCAAAGCATATCTCCTAATTCTTCTGAAATTCCTTCTTTAAATAATTTGTGTGCATCACCATCTCTTAAATGTTTTTTATACTCTGTCATCAATGAACCAACTTCACCGACTAAACCTAGTAGCGGTATGATTAATTCAGTACCTTCTACCGCAGGAATTTGATCTGTATTTAGTGCTTGTTTTTGATATTCAGAAAAATTCATAATCTAATTCTTTAAATTTCAAAGTCTGTAGGGTGTGTTAGCGAAAGCGTAATACACCATTTTTATTTAAGCTATAACAGTGCATTCATAACGTACCCTCTAAAATTAATTGTATAATTTATTTTTTGGAAGTCACATTTTTAGATAAAAAGCTTTCTTCCTTTAATAGGTCGAGCGCGTTGTAGTGGATGAAATGGATGCCCATCTCTTGTGCGATCATCATCACGATTATTAACAAGACAGTAAAGCGTATAGTCAGAAATTAGACTTAGCACTTTTTCATTTCGGTTCATAATTTTAGGAAATTTACCCCCACCCCAAGCTACAATAACTGATTCAGCACGTTTTGTTGCTGATTGAATATGAATATTATTTTTTGATCCTACAATATCATCAGTTGTTAGAAGAAGATCAGGACGTTTTGTAGCACGATACGCGAATAGATTAACTACTTCAAGAGAACCATAATCCCAAGATTTAGCTAAATTAATACATTTCGTGAGTGTTCTATCATCTTGTTGATGGTCAGCGGTACTTGGGTTAAGCATCACAAAAGTAACTTGTGGCAATTTTTCATCCCATTTACGCCCCAGTAAGTAGCGATAATTTCCATCAATATCAATCTCGGCATATTTTTCCATTCCACCATACTTTCCTTTGAATTACTGTTGATTTATAAATACTAGAAGACATCAAAACAGACACAACTGTTGAGATTCTTTTAACTCTGCATTTGGACAGGCTTTTGATTTTTTATTCTGAGTTTCCTGCTTATATTTTTTATGCAATTTTGATAGATTATCTGATATTTCCGATGTTGTTTTTACCAGAGAATCTAGTCCCAAAGATAATTGCTGAGAATTATGCTGCAAAACAGGAATCTCTAATGGTGGTAATCTCTTTGATAAAGTTTCTTGAACTTGATTATTAATATCCCATTTAGGTGGATAAAAATAATCAATTTGTTGAGGAGTTGGAGTAAATTTAGCTTTTATTTTTTTGCGATTACTTTTCAAATCAGGAAATGCGGCTCGACAATATTTATCAGTTTCACAAAAAAGATTTTGACAGTCTATAGCCTGTAACGGACGACCCCAAAGCGATTGAAAATTTAACTCCAAACGTTGAAACTCATCCTCTTGATTTTCAGTCATCCAATGAATGATATCAGCGTAACTTTTACCCTGGATATCAATAAAACATTTATTAATACCCCGTTCTGCTCCTGGTCCGGCTATAGTAAAACTGTTTTCATCAAAGTTAATAACTTCACTATAGTTAATATCTGTCGCTAACTGGTAAGCCATAAACTTACCTAACAATGGATATCCTTCAATAATATGAAAAATCTCTTCTAAATTTTTAGCTTTGACTATGGGATTAATTACCCTATCTTTGATAACCATCTTATCAATTAATGCCAAATGATTTTGGTGTTTTTTATCATAACCAAACTCTTTACTAGCACAAGACATATATGCACTTGTATAAATCACATATCCAAGATCCATCGCTTCTTGTAATATTTTTGAATATACGTCTAAATCAAAATTCGACAGTGTAATATAAGCTCCAATTTTGTTTTCTAAATATTCCCAAGTTTCTATTTTATTGAAAATTTTAAATAATAAAATCCTAAATAAAACTTCTTCTTCATTTTGATTCCTACTTTCATCATAAATTACATTCTTGATCAGATATTGAGAAACCCGATCACTTACTCGATAAGCATTACAAAATTTATAAGTATTAAGAATAGGATCGCTTGTCCAAGGTGGTGGTACATTTTTAAGTTTGTTGAAAAATACTTCCTGACGCATAGCAGCAAATCGCCAATAGGTATCAAAAATTTCTTGTCTTACTTGCATAAACTGTTTTCCTCGTTTATCATTATCAATTTCAATCCTTTATCAATTATGGGTTAATAGAGTTTAGGAAAACCTAAAAATTAACTTTATCAAAGTTTTTGTTGCGTTGCTACCATTATTTAACTTAACTTTACCTAATATACGCAAAGACACAAAAAATACTTTGAGTCTTTTCTCCTTAGCGTCTACCCTTCGGTATCTCTAATAGAGATTGTGCGAAACAAACTTAAATTAATTTCCTTACTGCAACTTATGTACAATACCACGCAGCCAAAGTCAAATTATCTTCCGATACTTGCTGACTAGCAGATGTAATGCACCCTACTGTCTGAATCAGGATATCCAGGATTTGAGGATTTACGGGATGTTAGCTTAGTGGTGCAGAAAACTTTTTTGAACCTCATAATAAGCAGTCTAAACGGTCAAAATAGCGGCTGAGACCCAATGCCATCATTACATTATTTGTGGAAGCTCAAAATTGCATCCTAATTGATAATCCTTTATTTATAAGAGTTTCAAGACTTTTCTGTACCACTAAGCTACTCTACATGAGATTTTAGGAGATTTTTAATGGAATTTGCTCCCCTATTTCCCCTTGTTTACCGGATTCTCCAACCCACGTTTCCCCATTGTCTATGGGGTGGAAACTCAAGCTGTAAGACTATTGCGCTCACTTTTGATGATGGACCTCATCCCCAATACACACCCCAGGTATTATCTGTTTTAAACCAGTACAAAATTACCGCCAGTTTTTTCTGGTTAGGAAATTGCGTGAATCGTTTCCCAGACATTGCGAAAACAGTCAGCGAACAAGGACACTGGATCGGATTACATGGTTATGAGCATGATTCTTTTCCCCTGCTTTCCCCAACTCAGTTAAAACAGAGTTTAGAAAAAACCCAAATTGCTATTTACAATGCTTGTAATTTACCACCGGAACAAGTGCGAGATGTGCGCCCTCCCAATGGGTTTTTCACACCTGGGACATTACAATTATTTCAACAGTGGAATTATCGTCCAGTTATGTGGAGTGTAGTTCCTGAAGATTGGGTTCTTCCTGGTGTAAATGTTGTAGTAAATCGAGTCATGAAGCAAGTTAAAAACGGTTCATTAATTGTGTTGCATGATGGCTATTTTGGGGGTAAAGATGTGGCAGAAACTATTAATATTTTGATTCCTAAATTATTAGAACAAGGTTATGAATTTGTGACTATTGATAGTTTATGGCAATAAAGCAAAACTAGATCCCCGACCTCTTCAACAAGTCGGGGATCTGAAGACTACGGTTTCAGTAACAGATAAAATAATTGTCCATTGCTGACTGTTACTCCAGCCCTTTCTCCTGCGGCTTCACCCGTTCCTAAAAAGTAATCTACTCTCCCTGCACCTTTAATTGCCCCACCTGTATCTTGATCTAAAACGTAACGACTCACAAGCCGATGTTCAATTTTATTACTCTTATTAATATAGGGAAAAGGAGCGCGAATTAATGCTAAAGCTCCTGGTGGCATAATAGATTTATCTGTAGCAATAGAACGTTCTGGAGTTAGTGGTACACTAATAGAACCTTGGGCTGGTTTTCCGTAGGTTTCCTGAAAAAATACGAAACTTCGATCACGAGGAATATAAATATTTAAATCCTGGGGATATTTGCGGAAATAGTCGAGGATAATTGGCATATTTAACCCTTCTAATGGGAATTTACCATCATCAACTAATGATCGTCCTAAACTTCGATAATTATAAGCTGTATTCCCTGCATAACCAATAGTTGTTTGTGTTCCATCTGTTAACTTAAGTTTTGCTGAACCTTGAATTTGAATTATATAAGGTTCAAGACGATCTCTAAACCAAAATAACTCTAATCCTTTTAATTGGCCTTTGCTACTTTGTAAACCATCTGCACCTTCTAATTCTAATCTGGTAGGATGAGGTTTAGCCCAAGATGCTAAATTAGCAGGATAGCGATAAGCAGGATAACGAAATTCTTTTGTTGGTTGACGACTGGCTAAATATAAAGGTTCATAATAAGCGGTAAATAAAACCGTTCCTTTCTTATCTCTACCCACAGATTGATAAAAAACAAATTCTTTTTCTATGGCTGCTTGTAGTGCTTGAGCCGATTTTGTGGAAATCAATAATTGCCGAAATCTTTGCAAACTATTATCAACTCTTTCTCTGGTAATTTCTGATTTTTGATAAGCCGTAACTGCCCTTTCTGTTTGCAAATATTGAAGACTGTAATCTATAGATTGTAATAGGGCTTTCTTATCAGCAATTTCATCATTTTTATCATCATAAATTGCCTGATCTAAGCAAGAAATATCTTCTTGACAACAAGTAACTGGTACTCTGGGAATAAGTATCGGTAATTTCTTTGGAGTTGGATTGACTAATGCTGGTAAATTCCATTTTCCTAACCGACATTCTGGGGGAGCAAGTTCTTGATTGGGGATTGGTTGTATGCCCACAATTAAACTTGCCATAAATATGGGTAAGCTAATAGTAATGTTAGCAAATTTCTGGCTATTCATTCATGTTATGGTAGGTAGCAACGGCAGAAGGTGAAATCCGATTTAAATAGCGGAAAATCCAATATTTAAAGATCGTATCTAAAATAACGGGAAATGTGGCAATAAATAAGAAAATAAAATCATGATTTGCGGGTAATCCCCAATGTCGTGATATCCCTTCCAAGAGAACTTCCCAACCATGCGGAGAGTGAAAGCCAACAAAAACATCGGTAAATAAAATGATAATAAATGCTTTAGCACTATCACTTAAACCATAAACTACATGATCAAAGAACTCTTTTAATACAGCGATAGAAGATTTACTAAGGAGTAATAAAACAGTAAAGCTAATTACTGCGAAAATATCAGCAAATACATTTTTAATGGCGTTATCACTTTCTCTGCGAAATTCTTCTTTTACTTTCTCAGCTTTCTCCTTCATTTTGGTTTCTAATTCTTCGGACCCAAGCGCGGGGGCATTACTAATTAAGGCTTCAAATTTAATTCTTTCTTCAAACTTTTGTAATGCTAATAGTCCTTCTTCTTCCATCTCTCTATTTAAGAAAACTTCCCCTGTTTTGTCATTTCGGAAATGTTCTACCAATGGTCCAACAATTAAAACCTTTGATAATTGATGTGTAAGTAGAGGCACAATAATCAGGAGGAGAATAAACCGAATTGAGATAATACTTCTTTGTTTTGCTTTACGGAAATTTTTAACTACATCTTGTTCAGAATCTGGATCTAACTCTACTTGTAGTCGAGTGATAGTGTTGAAAATTGAGCGGGGTAAAATACCTGTAGTATTGGCTTTTCCCTTTGATGTATTTTGGTTAACTTTCTGTGATGTTTGTGGGGTAAATTGTTGAGATTTAATTAAATCTGTGGGTGGTTCAACAGTTGGAGAATTGGGATTTTCATAATTTGTACTTATATCATTATTAGTATATTTGCAGGTAACTTGATCAATGAATTCTAGTTTCTCTAAAATTAATGCTGGGCTAGAATATTCTATACCGACTTTTATGGCAGCTTTTTGTTTAGATTCATTAGAAAACCACCGACTGGCTTTAAATTCCGTCAGTCGCATTTGTACAGTTTTTAATAACTTTTGCAAATCTCCTTGAAAATAATCCATGACGCTGGCGCTGTGCATGGTAAATTCGGAGTCTATTTTGTTACCATTAAAATGTTTATCTTCAATTTCTTTAATTTTTATAGCGGCTTGATAGGCTGTATCTAAAGAACGTTCTGGTGTCAGTAGATACCATTTGTAAGCAGCCAGTAAAAAAGGGTATATTTTTTGGCTAAACACGGTATTTCTCATCGAGATGATTATTTAGGATTATCCACTAAATTCTTAAACTTAAGTTAACGCAAAAACCATGCTTTCTGATTCTCTTTGGATTTTTGGTACTAGTCGTAGTGGTAAAACTACTCGCTTGATAAACCAGTTTAGTGCTTGGTTACAAATTGATAATCAAGAATCTGATTTATTTTATAATAAAAATATTCACAATTCCTTACCTCAACCCATAAATAAAACTGCAAATTCACACCAAAAAGAACTAAGTATTTTATTATTAGCTGCTAATGATGATACCCGACGGGAATTAGCTGATAGAGTTACTACTTTAACATTAGGAAAATATCCTATTCGCGTAAAAACAGCTTTGGGTTTTTTCCAAGATGAGGTAATTTTATTTTGGCCGTTATTGATTGATTCGTTGTCAATTAAAGCACAATTTTCCGTCAGATTGCGTCCAGAAACGGAACAAGAATTGGCAACAAAACTCTGGAGTTCTCAATTAGATCCAGAAGTTCTCCGGCGTGTAGGTATAAATGAGTATCGGTTGGTCAGGCGTATCCTGGATTTATGGCAATTAGCAGCTTATAGCGGTGTACCCTGCGAAGACATTCCCCAAATTTTGCACAGTGGTTTAGAGCATGATTCTATCAATTTAGAACCGGAATTTTTGGGTGATTTGCTACTAAATTGGCGGAATTGGTGTTTAGAACGAGGATTATTGACTTATGCACTGATTACCGAACTGTATAACCAAAATTTACTGACTCATGATACCTATCAACAGCATTTGCAGCAACGCTATCAGGGAATAATAGCAGATGATGTGGATGATTATCCAGCGATCGCTGCTAACTTATTTGAATTTTTATTAGATGCTGGTGCTGTGGGGGCATTTAGCTACAATCCTCAAGGTGCTGTCCGCTGGGGTTTGGGTGCAGATCCTCAGTATTTATCCAGGTTATCTGAGCGTTGTCAAGTAGAAAATTTAACTTCTATACCTGCAAATAGTTTGGGCTATTCTCTAACTGAGCAAATGGTAGAATTAGTCACACAGCCAATGACAATATTAAGTTTACCAAGTTGTGTAAAGCCTATTCAAACCAATTCCCGCGCCCAGCTATTACGCGAAACAGCCGAGATCATTATTAATGGAGTTAAAACTGGGGAAGTAGCAGCGGATGAAGTAGCAATTATTGCACCGGGTTTAGATGCGATCGCTCGTTATACTCTGGTAGAAATATTAACCAAACAAAATATTGAAGTTGCATCTCTCAACGAACAACGCCCTTTAATTAGTTCATCAGTAGTCAGAGCATTACTCACCTTAATGGCTCTAGTGTATCCCGGTTTGGGACGGTTAGTAGATAGAGACGCAGTAGCAGAAATGTTGGTTGTTTTGAGTCAATATCAAACTCAAGATGGGCAGGAAAAAGAATTCCATCACTCTAAAATAGATCCGGTGCGGGCTGGGTTAATAGCAGATTCTTGTTTCGTTCCCCACCCCGATACACCCGATTTATTACCAGTGAGAACCTTTGACCGCTGGGATAGAATTGGCTATATTGCCACTCAGGCTTATGAAGAAATATTACAATGGATTGCCGAACAGCGGGAGCAATATCAACAGCGTCTTCTCCTCAGCCCCATTTTTCTCCTCTACAAAGCTATTCAAGACTTTATCTGTAATGATAAAAACCCCTCATATCAAGAATTAGCAGCATTACGAGAATTATTAGAAACCGCCCAACATTACTGGGAAATAGACACCCGTTTAAGACAAACGGATTCTCTCTTGCTTTCAATGCATACACCCGAAACTCTTAGCATTACTATTACTAACTTTATTCAACTGCTACGACGGGGGACAATTACCGCTAACCCCTATCCAGTGCGTCCTATCGGTAGTAATAGAAAAGCTGTAACTTTAGCAACTATATTTCAATACCGTGCGAGTAGAAAAAACCACCGTTGGCATTTTTGGTTAGATATTGGTTCACCGCTATGGGCTAAAGGTGGTGCTGCCACCTTATATGGTGCTACCTTATTTTTACGGGATAGGTTAGGACAACCTTGGACAGCAGAAGATGAACAATTAGCCGAAGAACAAAGATTACAAAGAATTATCGCTGATTTGCTGGCGCGTGTGTCTGATAAATTGTATTTATGTCACAGCGAATTAGCCGTAAATGGACAGGAACAAATTGGACCTTTGTTACCTTTAGGTGGTTTAAGTAATAGCTGACGGGATGACAAAAATGGTTAAGATGCAGACAGAATAAGCCTCATAGCTCTCTCACCCTGTTGATAATACTTC
>JAKOGY010000142.1 GCA_028658405.1 Dolichospermum sp. ST_sed8
GGTAACACCACAGGAGCGCCCGCAATCAGAGTTTCTTTGTTGGCTAAAGCAACACGCCCCACCGGCATGGTACTAATTCCCGCATTTTTCATCGCTGCTTGGAAACAAAATAAACCACCAATTGCCTACATTGCAGCTTTATTATCTGCTACAGGTTAGTTAATATTAAGTGGATATTGTGCGCTGAATTTTCATGACTTTTTAGCCTTTATTGCTGCACAAAAAGGATGGCGGCCTTCCTTCGGTTTTGATTGGCAAGGTTGGCTAAATATGTTCATGCAAATTCCCTTTGGCAACAATTGGTATTATGGTTGGGTAGAGAATGATGAAGGCGGAATTAAAGACCTATGGTATCCCCTATTTTTTGGCTTAATTGTCCTTGGTTCTTCCTCTTTATTGTATTGGCGTAAATATTTCAATTCCTTAGTATTTTATGCTGGTTACGCTATCGTGATATTATCCTTAATAATTGCCAATCAGGACTTAATAAATAACTTGCTTAACGTATCTATGATATTAGGTAGTAGCTACCTTTTATGGTATTTCCGTCAGCAACTAACTCCAGTTATGGTAGTTTATGGTTTTTGTGGCATTGGATTACTTTTAGCTTCTGGTGGCACAATTTCTTTAAGTCGTCTTGCTTATGGAATTGTTCCTCTCAATATAGCCATAGGTATGTGGTTATCTCGCTATCCCCGTCAAGCTTATTTAGTTCTGGGTTTATTTATCACCTTACTTAGTAAATTAGCCATAGGTTTTGCTCAAGAACTTTGGGTAGGATAGGAGAAAAATATCAGGAATTAGAATTTTCATTTAGTGATTCTATGTCAGGAAACTTTACTTTATTGTATAAATCTTGTAAAGAAATTTCAAAAGGTAAGGTTTCAAAAGATATGTTTTCATCTTCTTCGTCATACTCACACAAATTCCATCTTTTCTTCCCAGTTTTGGAAAACTGTTCTACATAAATCCGGTTTTGATCAATTAACAAATATTCTTGAAAAGTGGGAATAGTTCTATAAGCCTCAAATTTGCCTTTTTTGTCGTAACCTTTAGTAGATTTAGATAAAACTTCAATAATTACCTGGGGATTTGTAATTGTATCTAAACGATTATTGAAAAATTCTGGTTTATCTGCAATAATTATTACATCTGGATAAGTATATATTAGTCTTTGAGGTATCTATAGACGCATATCACTCATAAAAACTTCATAATTTTTATCTCTAAAGGCAAAATTTAGCCCAGAACTTAGATTTAAAGAAATGCGGTTATGATTTATAGAAGCACCAGCCATAGCAGTCAGTAACCCAGCCCTAAAGGGACTGAGCTTGCAAGAGAAATCAAACAAGCTGTACTGACCAGACCACCCTGAGCATAGTCGAAGGGTAGCCGTTATTTGAGTCACGACACCCACCGAATGCGTTCGCGCCAGCGTGCCGTCAGGCATAGCTAGTTCCCGGCTCTGTCGCTTGTGATTAAACAGTTCTAAGGTCACTGGAACAGTGTTACAAGCCTAAAAAGCTCTTATAACGCAGTCGTTGCTAACATTACCCCAGCAATGGGAGTTGGTTTTTCAGGTTTCCAATCAAAAAACCTGACTAAAATTTAAGATTCAATGCCTTTATTACCGCCCGTGCCGCTTCCCTCTCAGGTCTAAAGACACTGAGTTTTCCGCATACCGCGAGGTCTTATGATTTGTCCTTCAATATATTCGCTTTTGTAGTCAGCAGTTGCTTCTAATTCCAGATATTCCTCTGGAGTGTAATATTGCTTTTGGGTTAGTTGCATATTTTTGATGAGAAAGCTATGTTGATTACTTTAACGTATTAGTAATAATTATTGCTTAAATTTTTATCTATTAAGTTTCTAATACTTCTAATTTGTTGCCTCAGAGATTTAGCCAAAGTATGGTATATTTTATAGCGTTAGTAATAGATAAAATTTTTACCTCGGTTGTATATTTTGTATAATTGCTTTTTATTTAATTCTATTATTAACTGATCACTTATTCAGACAAAATCATATTCATGATAAAGAAATCAACTAATCATTTATTAGAAATAGTTAATCATAGGTTTAATCAAATATCAAAATCTCTACAATTACCTATACCAAGATATTTATTTATTGGTGTTATTTTTGCTGTAGTTATTCGATTAGTTTGTGTTCCCAATCAATCAGTAGATTATAAATATTTTCTAGCTCCTTGGTATGATTTCATTGCATCTCATGGCGGATTTAGTGCATTAAAAGATGGTTTTGCTGATTATACACCTTCATATCTTTACTGGCTTGTCATTGCTTCTACCCTGCTTTCTGGACTACCGAAAATTTTGGCAATCAAACTTTTTGCCATGATTGTTGACTTTATTTGTGCATTTTTCACTTATAAAATTGTCAAACTTAAATATCCTGTGGGTAAAATGGCAAATTGGGCATTTTTAGCTGTCATATTAAGTCCCACTGTAATTTATAATAGTTCTCTTTGGGGACAATGTGATGTTATCTATACCACAGGATTAATTGCTTGTATTTACTTTTTATCTATTCACAAGCAAATTCCCGCATTAATTAGTTTTGGTATAGCACTTTCTTTTAAATTACAAGCGATGTTTTTAGCCCCTTTATTATTAATTTTATTGGTGAAAAAAAGAATATCTTGGTTTTATTTACCAATAATTCCCCTAGTATATACAGGTGTAATGTTTCCAGCTTGGATTGCTGGTAGACCAATCAAAGAATTGCTATTAGTATATTTTGAGAATTCTAATAAATATAAAGATCTAGCTAAAAATATACCCAATCTTTATCAATGGATTCCTAACGAATTTTATAATATTGTTGTGCCAGTAGGTTTACTATTAACTGTAATTGCCATATTTTTGTTAGCATATCTAGTTTATAGAAGTAAATTAGAAATTACTCAAGACAGACTGATATATTTAGCGACAATATCAGTATTTTTTATGCCATATATCTTGCCAAAAATGCACGAAAGATATTTTTATCCTACAGATATTTTGTCTATTATCTTTGCTTTTTACTTTCCCCAATATCGCTGGGTAGCAATATCAGTACAACTAGCATCATTTTTTAGTTATCTAGGAGCTTTTAGTGCGGAAAGTCCCATATATATCAAAATATTTTCTATTCCTTTAGGTTTGACATTATGGTTTGTTGTCCGAAATTGTGATATGATATTTCCGCAAATCAAAGCTAATTTATCCTTGAATCTGAATAATAAATTGTAGCGTGGAAAAGTTAAACATAAAAAATAATAATCTTGGTGTAATTGTTGGTATTAGTGCCTTAATATTATTAACATCTAGTATTCTTAGACATGAGTTATTTAATTCAGGAGGAGATTTAGCATTTTTTGACCAATGTGTTTACTTAATTAGTCAAGGTAAACAACCAATCTCTTCTATACTTGGTTTTCATGTTTTAGCTGATCATGCTGCTGGGATTTTATACTTTTTGGCTTTATTGTACAAAATTCATCCTAGCGTTTATTGGCTATTTACAGTCCAATCAACTGCGTTAGCTTTAGGATCTATACCTACATATTTTTTAGCACTACAAGCAGGTTTAAAAGAAAATCAAGCAATAGCAATAGTAGCAGTATATCTACTCTATCCTCTGATATATAATGCTAACTTACTTGAATTTCATCCAGATACAATAGCTGTTCCTGCACTTTTGACAGCAGTTTTAGCTGCAAGAACAAAAAAAATAATTTGGTTTTGTGTAAGTGTTTTAGTAGTATTGGGATGTAAAGCTGTACTTTCATTAACAGTAGCAGCTATGGGGGTTTGGTTACTATTATTTGAAAAACGGCGTTTTTATGGTGCTATAGCTATTATTAGTGGGATAGCATGGTTTTTAATTGCTAATAAAATAATTATTCCTTTTTTTGGCAGCGAAGCAACATTACTAACTCGTCATCTTTATCGCTATAGCTATTTAGGTCACTCATTTTCTGAAACATTACAAATTATTCTGTTTCAACCACAAATTATTTTTAGCCATATTTTTACATTAATAAATTTAGAATATTTGTTTTATTTATTAGTGCCTGTAATATGGGGTTTAAGACCCAAATCCATGACACCTTTAATAAGTGCAATTCCTTGTTTAGCTTTAAATTTGCTTGCTGATCATCCTTCCCAAAAAAACTTAATATGGCATTACTCTTTACCAATTATTACTTTTTTGATATTATCTTTAATTGCCAGTTTAGCAGCAGGTAAAGCTTGGATACAACAGAAAAAAGTAATTATTTTATGGTCTTTGTTTTGGTTTTTAGCATTAGGTAAATTTGGTTTTTTTGCGGGAAAATATCTTAAAAATTTAGATAATTGGCAAGCTACCAAAGAAGGAATATCTTTAATTAAAACCAAAGATAGCGTTCTAACTACAGATGTAATTACACCACATTTAACCCAGAGAGAGTTAATTAGATTTCAATATAATATTAATGAAGTTAACAATTTTCACTATATACTGGTCAATGTTCGTAACCCTGGTTTAGTGGTAAGTACAGCAGATTATAATAATTTGGTCAATAAATTAAAAACAAATTCACAATTTGAATTAAAGTATCAGAAAGATGATGTATTTCTATTTGAACAAAAATAAATCTTTGCTTCTATGTTGATATTCAAAAAAAATAACTTCATTCAGAATAGTCTATTTTTTATCATGGCAATGTGGTTATCTAGTAGACTACTAATAACCGTTACTATGTTAATTATTGCTCCATTATTTCCATTGTCATCAACAGGTGTTATTGCCACCTTTAGCTGGGATGTTTTTCATGCTTGGGATAGTGTTTGGTATGAAAAAATTGTGACTTCTGGTTATGATTTTTCTAGCGACGTAAAACAAATTCATACAGTAGCTTTTTTTCCTTTATTTCCATTATTATGTCGTTTAGTAATGACTACCGGTTTACCTTTTAAAGTTGCCGGTATTTTAGTAAATAACTTAGCCTTTTTAGCAGCATTAATTACAGTTTATTTTTGGGTACAAGAACTTTATGGTAGAAATGCAGCAAGATGGATAATAGCAACTTTAGCATGGTGTCCTTATTCTCTCTATGGAACTGTAATCTACACAGAGGGATTATTTTTATTATGTACTACCTCTGCTTTACGAGCTTTCAATAAAAAACAATATACTTGGGCAGCTTTTTGGGGTGCATTATCCACTGCGACAAGAGTACCAGGAGTAGCACTAATACCAGCTTTTTTATTTGTTTCTTGGCAAGAAAAAAGAGGGATAAAAGCCTATATTGCTAGTTTAACAACCGGACTAGGTATTATCCTTTATAGTCTTTATTGTCAACTTAAATTTGGTGATGCTTTAGCTTTTGTTCATGCACAAAAAGCATGGAGGGGTGATGTACAAGGTTTTGCCTGGCAGGGTTGGTGGCAAATGCTAATGCAAGTAGTAGTAGGCTTTAATAATTGGAAAGCTGGCTATATCCAAGATTATTTACAGCCAATTATATTTTTAGTTATTGTTATATCTGGATATTTATTATGGCACTTTCGCTTACAAATAGGTCTAAAGAAAGTACAATATGGATTTTATTTTCTGTGGTTATTAATGTGGTTATTAGCAGGAGATGAATTGTTTAAAATTGTAATTATTTTTGGTGGGATATATTTACTATGGTTTTTTCGGACTAAAATTCCTTTTGTTACCTTTGTCTATGGGTTATGTTCCTATGGATTAATTTTAAATACTGGAATTACTCCTTCGGCTGAACGTTACGCTTATGGTATTGTATCTTTATCCATTGCTTTCGGTTTATTACTTGAACGCTATCCTCGTTTAAGATATCCTGTTATGTCTTTTTGGGGAATATTAATGGTGATATTTTCTATTCGTTTTGCCCGTGATCTTTGGGTAGCTTGAACTAAACACTATAGATTAGTATGCTGAAAAAATTAACCCAGTTTGAAATGCTTGCAAATTTAAATAATATGAAACATAAATCTCACATCAGTCCTATTATTTGGATGATTAGCATAAGTACCTTAGTTTTATTTATTTGTAGTAGTATCAGGCATGAATTATTTCATTCAACTGCCTTTGATTTAGGGATTTTGATCAAGCAATTTATTTGATTAGTCAGGGAAAAGAACCCATTACTACGATCCAAGGATTTCATATTCTTGGTGATCATGCTGCTTGGATTCATTATCTTTTAGCCATACCATACAAAATTTATCCTAGTGTCTATTGGTTATTTATTGTGCAAGCATTAGCATTAGCATTAGCTTTAGGTGCTTTACCTACATGGTATTTAGCTATTCAAGCAGGGCTAAAAGAAAGCCAATCTATGGCAGTTGTAACTGCTTATCTATTATATCCGCTGATATTTAATGCAAACTTATTTGATTTCCATACCGAGGTTATTGCTGTACCTTTACAGGATTACTCGGTAAGCGTAAAGCTCAGTCACTTTAGTGCTGAGATATATTGGTAAAATTAATTAATGGCAATCAAGTTAAAACCCTTAGCTTCTCCTATAATTTTACTCTGTTTTAAATTCATTTTCCGCAAACTATTATGATCCACTAACAAATAAGATTGATGAGAAAATCTATCTTGTAAATCGGCAATAGATGTAGGAATAACCTGACAATCACAATAAAAATCTAAACTAGGACGACTATCAGGAAAAGAATTATAAATTTGTGTTCCCGCAGGAACATTATTTTTAATTAATGTTGCTACTGGGACAACAGGGAATTTTTCATTTAACTCCCAAATCCAAGATTTTGAATTCATTAATAGTCCTAAAACTAAATACATTCCCGCAAATAAAACCGGGATAAATTTACGGTTATGCTGATTAATTAACCATGCTGTTATTCCCATAGTTATTGCTAAAACAATACTCATAATAATTAACAATGGCTGTTTATCAAACATACTAAAATAAACACAACCAGCTAAACCAACAATAACCAAAAATCCAAAAAATCCCGTTAAAAACTTGGTTCTAAACTCATTTTTCTGCCAAATACAACTTAAATTAGCCCCAATTGCTAAAGCTAAAAATGGATAAACTGGCATAATATACCAAGGTAATTTTGTACCCATTAGAGAAACTATGGCAAAATAAACAATTGTCCCAATCAGAGTTAAACAACCCCAAGCAGTATCACGATTTTTCCAACTTAAATATAAACCACCTGGTAAAAACAACAACCAGGGAAAACCATATTTTAGTACCTCAAGTAAGTAATACCAAACAGGACCACTATTCCCTTCCACAGCTTTTCCCAGTCTATCAAAAGCTTGAGATTGAAAATGCACTTGCAAAAAAGTATCTCCATAATGTTGATATTGGGCAAAATACCAAGTAACAGCCGGGAAATTACCCAAAAGCATTCCTATCCATAGAAATGGATTTTTCAATATAGCTAATTGTTTATTAGCAATAATAAATAAACCTGCTATTCCTGCTAAAACTAACACTAACATTCCCTTAGTTAGCGTAATTAAACCCAGACAAAAACCAATACCAAGAGCATATTTTTTATACTCACGTGATTTTAATGCACAAAATAATAATAATAGAAAAAAAGAAATAGTCATCCCATCTAACATTGCCAGTCTTCCATGACGCACCACAGGCAATAATGTTAAATAAACCAAAGCTGAAAATAAAGCTGGTAAATTTTCTAAAAAAACTAAACGCCCGATTAAGTAAAGTAAAGGCACTCCTAAAGCCGTTAAAAATGCTCCCGGAAATCGGGTAGTAAATTCCTGTACTCCTCCTATGTGATAGCAAATAGCAATTAACCATTGCATTAAAGGAGGTTTTAATAAAAAAGGATCTCCTTGTAAAGTAGGATAAAGCCAGTTACCATGACGGTAAATTTCTCTAGCAACTATCGCATAAGTACCTTCATCCCAATCTCGTAAAGGTAAATTACCCAAACCTATCAACCATAACATTAAAGATGCAATTAACAACCCTAATAACCATTGTTTATCTCTCATATTTTAAAAATGAATTATTGGTAGAAATTTCATAATATTTGTCACAGTTTTTAAAGTTTTTAATTCTGGTATATCTGGTTTTAATTTTTCTGCTATGACTAAGTTTTTTTCAGCTTGTCTGGGTTGAAAGTCATAGAGATAAACAAATGCTAAATAAACCCAAGTATAAGGATTTTCAGCATCATATTTAGTTAATTCTGTTAAATTCTGGATTAATTCTGAGGCTTTGCGCTGTAAAAGTTGTGAGAGAACTAGAGTATAACGCCAATTCAAGTTATTTGGTTCATTTTGTAAGTAATAATTAGCAGCAAATTCAATTTGTTTTAAATAATCTTGAGTAGCATCATATTGATTGAAATTATCTATTTGTACAAATAGATTATCTAACTTTCCTTTTTGTAACTCTATTGCTAATTGTGACATTCGGGAAACTAAATCTAAAGGTGGTGTTTTTTCTAGTTTTCCTGTATCTGTTACATTTACAACTATATTGGAAATGTTTAATGGTATAATTTTGCCATCTCTTCTATCTAAATATAGGGCTGAGAGTTGATATTTTCCTGTGGGTAATGTCTGGGGAATAAATGTAGCTAGATTCTCAACTACTCGAAAACTTCCTTGGGGATGACATTTCAAACCACAATATAAATTCCCTAAAGCAATCCCATGATCATGATACCAAGATGATTGTCCATTCTGCCATTTTAATAGTAATAAACCATTTTGTAATTCATCCCATGAACCTGTTATTTGATAAGTAACTGAGTTATTTTGACCTATTATAAATTGATTAGGAGTTATTACTTTTTCTAGAGTAACTGGCTTATTGTCACTAGTTAATTTTTCAACAACTATCTGAGAATTTTTGCGATGATATAATCGCAATTTATCATTATGAGGTAATACCCAATTACCTTGTAATTGTAAATCAGGAGAAGTTTCTACCAAAAATTTTAACTTGCGTTTAGTTTCTCCCTTTTCTCCTTGTTCATCTGGTTCATTATCTTTAGTAACATACCAAGATAAATATTGTAAATCTTGATCTACTTGAGATAATTTCATAGTTAATTTTCTGCCATATATACGAAAATCAGCTAATGTACCAAAATAATCTAAAGTAAACTCATTAACTTGCGGTGTAGAAACTGGAATTACTCCTAAAGTTGTGCTTAAATATGGTGTAGTTTGACTAATTCTCTCCATTAATTGTGTTAGAGGATATTTTTTACCCTCATCATTAGGTAAATGTTTTCCTCCCCAGGCTTGAATTAGGGGTAAAGGAAACAAATTATTTAGTAAAATAATGCCACTTAATCCAATAGTTACTAATCTTAGTTTATCAAACCAAATATTTTCAACTAAGTTAAAAAAGTAAGCCAAAATTAAACTAATTATCGGAAAAGAGGGAAGAATAAATCTAATATCTTTATTTGTACCAAGAGAACAAATCACATAGCTACCCACCAGGAATACCAATAACCAATTCAAACTAGATTTATGAAAAATAGCTGAAATTGTATCTTTGAAAAATCTATTTTTAATGAGATAAACTAATAAAATACCTAAACTTATAGATAATACTAGTAAACCAACACTTTCTGGGATAAATTGCGGATAATATAACCAACCAGCAATGGTTGTAGCAGAAGGATCACCTTCCCCTTTTCCTACATTGTTAGCATTTAAAGCAGACGTGATAATTGTTAACCAGTTTAAACTATACCAAGAACCACAAATTAACCAAGCTAAAATTAAAGATAAACTTGTTTGAATTAATTTAATAAAATAACGTTTTCTAATAAAGGTAATTAATGTCCAGATACTAGGAATTAAAATGAAAATAAAGCCCGTCGGTTTAGATAACATGATTAACCCGATTCCTAAACCCAAGATAATAGTGGATATCCATGATATCCAACCAGTATAACTATCTTTCCAAATGGTTAAAATAGTAAATGTGAAAATGACAACTGCTGTTAAACCATAATCTAATAAATAATCTGTTCTGATAATTCCCAAAATAGGAAATAATAAACAAAATAAGCTGCCAGTTATAGCGATTTTTCGATTTTTAAATAAATATTTACCCAGATGATATACTGATAAAATAATTATGGCTGTATATAATAAATTAACTAAACTAGCTTGATCATGTCCCTTACCAAACAATACTAAAAACGGTACGGTACAAATGTATACAAAAGGGGCGCGATAACTAGGGCTTAATTGCCATAGAGATAACCACCAATCACTTGATAAAATATTCAAGTTTTGAAAAATTCGATAATGATGTAATGCTCCTGTTAAATGTGCGCTTTGATCATAAGAGGGAATAGATTCATCTAAAAAGAACCATGTTCTATCTATAACTAATCCAATTAACCAAATTACTAATAGTATGAGATAATCTTTTTTTAATTTAGAATCATTTAAATAATTCATATTTACAGAAATCCAAAGTTTTATTGAGTTTAATTATCTATAATTACCGTGAATCAGCCTATCTACTCCCTAGTTATCCCCATTTACAACGAAGAAGAAAATATCACAGAGATGTATCGTCAGTTACATCATGTCATGGAACAGTTAGACGGTGATGCTGAATTAATTTTAATTGATGATGGTAGCCGCGATCGCTCTTTAAATATGATGCGCGAATTACACCATCATGATCATCGAGTCCATTACCTCAGTCTAGCCCGGAATTTTGGGCATCAAATCGCCGTTACCGCAGGTTTGAACTTTGTCCAAGGCAAATGTATCATTGTCATGGATGCTGACTTGCAAGATCCACCAGAATTAATTTTATCAATGATTGACAAATGGCATCAAGGATACCAAGTAGTATATGCCCAACGGATATCCCGGCAACAAGAAAGTTTACTCAAACGCTTAACTGCATATCTTTTTTATCGTATTCTTCGACGCTTGGCTAAAGTTGATATTCCTGTTGATACAGGGGATTTCTGTTTAATGGACAGACAAGTAGTAGATATTCTCAATGCTATGCCGGAACGTAACCGCTATATTCGTGGTTTACGTGCTTGGGTAGGTTTCCGACAAACATCCGTATTATTTGCCAGAAGTCCCCGTTTTGCTGGAGATGTCAAATATACCTTTGGTAAATCCTTATCTTTAGCAATTGATGGTATTATTTCCTTCTCCATAGTTCCATTAAGACTAGCAACTTATTTAGGACTTTTATCTGCTGCTATTGCCTTAATTATGATATTGTTGGTGCTTTATTGGCGAATATTTGCACCTGTATCTCATTTAATTGGCTATACATTAATTACAATTTCTATGTTTTTCTTAGGTTCAGTTCAGTTAATTTGTATTGGTATTTTAGGTGAATATATTGGCCGAATTTATGAAGAAGTTAAAGGCCGTCCCCTTTATACACTCAGAGAAACAGGAGGTTTTACAAAAACTTGATATTTTCAGATCCCCGACTTCTTAAAGAAGTCGGGGATCTTTTGAGAAGTCGGGGATCTAAAATTAAAATACTCAGGCAATATTCATGTCAATACCAGAATTTAGTCTACTATTAATGTCAGTTTTGATAAGTGTCGCTGGACAGTTTTTTTTGAAAATGGGAGCAATCAAATTAGGGAAAGTTGATACAGCTAACGCTGTTAGTCATATTCTCAACATGATTACGATACCAGAACTTTTATTAGGCTTAACCTGTTATGGTATTGGTGCAGTAGCCTATATTCTCCTCCTAACCAGAGTTAATTTGAGTGTTGCTGCTCCTGCTGTATCAGTTGGTTATATATTTTCCGTATTACTAGGTTACTTTGTTTTAAAAGAACCTATTTCTTTAACCCGTGTTTTTGGATTAGGTTTCATTGTTACAGGGGTTATATTAGTAGTTTGGAAAAAATAAAATTAAGATCCTCTTGAGTTACTATAAATAAAAAGTCATCAATCGGTGATAAAAATATCTCCCCTCAAGTTAGAATCGTAGCTATCGTAACTACCAAATATTATTCACAAATGAGAAACTATATTCAGTTAATTATCATCTAACTAATTTATGGCATTGAGGAAAAAATAACTTTTTCTTTAAGAGAAAACCATAAATTAAAGCAGTAAAATATACACGAGTGCCTAAGTAACTCATACTTCACAGTATGGCAAACAAGCTCAATTTTATAGAAAAAATGTGTTATAACCTACCGTCAGAGCTATCAATACCATTATTGGTTGCTCACACCTTGAAGGAGTTACGCTGTGGAAAATAATAAGTCATTTTTTGGGACTCAGGGAATATTAATTGTCATACTTGGCCTCACTGGCACTTTAAGTATTGCTTTAATGATTCTGTTCAAAGCTAAAATATCCGATGCTCAAAATCAAAACGTCATTGTTAAAAATAAAGATATTGCTGCTAATATAAAAACTCAGCAGCGGCTAGAGGAATTTAAAACAGAAATGCTCACGAGTTGGCAGCAAGAAGCACAAGCCAAAGGGTTTTCTACTGATGTTCCATCTAACTTTCAAGGGATTGTGATTAGCGAAGCTAAACTTCCCCCAGAAAAAAAAGTTATTGCCCTAACGTTTGATGATGGACCTTGGCCTAGTAGTACAGCAAAAGTATTAGATATTCTCAAAAAAAATAATATCAAAGGCACATTTTTTGTTGTTGGACAAAATGTTAAAACTTATCCTGACCTAACAAAGCGGGTCGTTACAGATGGTCATGTGATTGCTAATCATACTTGGCATCATTGGTATCATCACATGAATGCCCAAGCAGCAGCTTACGAAGTTGCTAATACGACAGATATAATTTATCAAACTACAGGAGTGAAAACAAGCCTGTTTCGTCCACCAGGAGGGATTATGAGTAATGGAGTGGCAGCTTATGCTAAAAGTAACAAGTATGCGATTATTATGTGGTCTGCTGACTCCATGGACTATGCTCGTCCGGGTGTGCCTCGATTAATGAATAATATATTTAGAGAAGCTAAACCAGGTGGTATTGTTTTGATGCACGATGGTGGTGGCGATCGCTCTCACACTGTCACAGCTTTACCAGAAATCATTAGCAAGTTCCGTAAACAGGGTTATGAATTTGTGACTGTTCCTGAACTGTTAGAAATGCAAGATCAATATCCACATTTACTTGCTCAAAAATCTCAAAAAGCTGTAAAAACTCTCAAATCTCAAACATCTCAGGAACCTAAGAAGCCATAAAGAAAAATGTCTGATAGCGTAGCGTGGCGTAAGCCATATCAGGATGACCACCGATTAAAGGATTCACAGGATTAATATGGATCAGAAAAATGTCTGATAGCGTAGCGTGGCGTAAGCCATATCAGGATGACCAGTATTAAAGGATTCACAGGATTAATACGGGTAAAAAAAATGTCTGATAGCGTAGCGTGGCGTAAGCCATATCAGGATGACCAGTATTAAAGGATTCACAGGATTAATACGGGTAAAGTAGTTAATTAAATCCTGTAAATCCTCAAATCCTGTAAATCCTGATTCAGACAAAGTAATTAATTAAATCCTGTAAATCCTCAAATCCTGGAAATCCTGATTCAGACAAAGTAATTAATTAAATCCTGTAAATCCTCAAATCCTGGAAATCCTGATTCAGACAAAGTAATTAATTAAATCCTGTAAATCCTCAAATCCTGGAAATCCTGATTCAGACAAAGTA
>JAKOGY010000143.1 GCA_028658405.1 Dolichospermum sp. ST_sed8
TCAAGAGAGCGGTAGAACCATAATTTATTTTATCAATTTATTATTAAAATGTATAATTAATTTTGCATGGGTACTTAGCACCCAGGACAGCACCCGGCCATTTTAGAGATAAGCTAAAACGCACCTAATTTAAATATTCAAAGCTGGCAGGGATGCCCACCCCACAATATTTAGGCTCCTAACAGGTTATACAATTTAAATGCGGAGTAGCTTAGATTCCTGTATTCTTTTTTGATATTGTTAATAATTGATAAATTACTCCAAGAAGTCAGATATCTGATGAGGAGACAATTGGGTAAATAATCAAATGACTCGTCAATCTCACGATCAATTTGCTAAAGAATATTTAGAGGAATTATTAACACCTCTAGGAACAATTAAAAAAAGCGAGAAAGTTAAAAGTGAAGTTCAAGAAATAGATGTATGGTTTGAACCTTTTAGTTCTGAAAATCAAGAGGAATTACCTTTAGGTTTATTAGGAAAAATGGCAAAAACCTCCTGTCTATTTGAGCCTTTTCGCAACCCACCCTCTGAAATAGAAATTCGTAGTTGCTTACTCAAGCTATATGCTGTACATGGAGGTATTGTCAGGAAATCAAAACGAGAAAATAGGACTATATCTGAATCTGAATTACCAGTATTATGGATTTTAACACCAACATTTTCAGCTCGGATGCTTCAAGGATTAGGAGCAAATGAACCTGAAGAAAACTGGTGTAAGGGAATTTATTTTCTGCCAAATATTCTCAAAACAGTAATAGTAGTTATTCATCAATTACCAATCAATGAAGAAACCCTATGGTTGAGAGTATTAGGGAAAGGAGGAACACAAAAAAGAGCAGTAGAAGAATTAACTGAACTACCAGAACAGAACCCTTTTCGAGAGAATTTGCTAGTAATTTTAGCTAACTGGCGCAAAAATCTAGAATTGAGAGATAATTTAAGTACAGATGAAGAGGAAGTGATTATGAACTTATCACCAGCTTATTTACAACAAATAGAAGAGTGGAAGCAAGAAGGTAAGCAACTAGGAATACAGGAAGGAAGACAGGAAGGAAGACAAGAAGGAGAACTATCATTGATAACTTGTCTTTTGGAAGCTAGATTTGGTACTTTAGATGCTGAATTATCTAGTTTAGTGGAGAAAATTGCTGAAATTTCCATTTCTGAACGTACTCAATTACTTCTTTCTTTAGCCAATTTATCTCGTCAAGAATTGGTAGAAAGATTGAGAAAATAACGTTTATTTCCATATCCTCGACTTCTTTTATATTTTATAAACAAATTATGAATTAATCGAAGAAGTCAGGGATCTTATTTTCTAACAACTTTATTACAACCAGGTTATGTTAATAATTTAGTTCCTAAAGGAAATAAACTACCTGGTGCTTTTGAAAGTACATCCGTCTATGATCCAACTTGGGGAAATCTAAGAGACTTCCAATTAAAAAAATATCCCAAAATTTCTTGTGGTGCGGGCATCTGGTCCCCTAATAATACAAGGAGGGACCAGATGCCCATCCCACAAAATTGGATAATCTTTTTTGTGGAGTTCTCTAAGTTTAAATGGGGGAATATTATTCTTACACGGGATAGTTTATTTGTTGATAACTCTAAATTTACAAAAGCGAAAAGATATTTTTTAAATGAGATTGTCAGAACACCAGAAATAATTAGTGGACATTGTTTAATTTGCTAAAGCTTGATTGATCTGAGTTAATAGTTCTTCCATTGAAATAGAACGGGGTAATATCTGGGTAGCAATTCCCCGGACAGCCGTTTCTACAGAAGATGTATACTTTTGTTTCTTGGATTTTGCCACATTTCCATAATTCGGCTCATTTAATTTTTGGTCAAGTACCAAAATTGGCGGCAAATCAAAAGGTACATTACTCAATGATTCAATAGCCTTTTGTACTTCTTTATTAATTGCTGTTTCGTGTAAGCAAATCAAAAGTAAATCAACGCTTTTATGACTGACTTGTTGTACAACTTCCGACCAACAACTGGCAATAGAGGCTCTAAAACCGGCAGTTTGTAAATATTGAATTAAAGCTTGAAACCACTCATATCCGCGATTAATTTGCTCATCTTCAAAATTGAGAAAAGAATTTTTAGCTAACTGAACATCTTTGAGTGGTTTACGTTTTGCTTTGGGTAAATCACTCAGCATATTTATGTCCACTACTAAAATATTTATTGGACAACAAATACCAGCAGCAATTTGTAATACAGATGATAAAGCATCTTGTTGATAATTATGACTATTATTTTCCCCAGTTAAAGGACTTAAACAAGGAAATACAGATAATCCTGGTATTTGGGAAGCAGCTAAAGTAGTGGCAATATCACAAGTTACCAATGGTAAATTTGCCAATCTTTGGTGTTTAGTTAATTGTTCTAAATAAGTGCGAGCAGTGGAAATTTCCATATCTAGTAAGATCACATCAAACTGCCAAACTCGCGCTAATAAATCTGCTTGGTCTAAATCATCTACTTCAATAACCCGATGTTCTCTCAGAGAAGGATAGAGATTAATCATCTCTAATTCTAGATTTACCAACCTGAGAATTCGCAAAGGAACATTTTTAGAGTTGAGAGAATTATTTTCCCTCACTGAATGTGGAAATTTAGTTGTTGTTGATATCTTGCCTAACAATAATGCCAATGCCTGATGCTTAATTGGTAAGCTTAAAAACCCATCAGCTTGTTTAGTAAATGCTTGCTCCTTTTCCGCTGCTGTGGCTGTGACAATGACATTAATATGACGAGTTAAAACATCAGATTTCAGTAAAGTCATGACATCCCAACCAGAAAGTAAAGGCAGTAAAGGATTTAAAAATATGGCTTTTGGTTGCAAGCGGCGAGCTTTTTCTAATGCCTCTGTTCCTGATCTAGCAATAACTACACGATAACCTAAACCTTTGAGTTGTTCAGTTAATTCTTCAATATATTGAGCTACTGCTTCCACTACTAACACCAATCTTGGGGAGGAACTATTCAGACTTTGATGGGAAGCATTGATGATATTGCCTATTTCCCTCTTTGGAGCTATATCTTCAGAGTCACTAAAACTAGCTTTTGGGGGAGTGGGAGGTAAAAGCAGGGTAAACTGACTACCTTTACCCTCACGAGATAAGAAACTCACATCTCCACCATGCAAGCGAGCCAAAGCCCTGGTTAATACTAATCCTAAACCCGTTCCTTCAAACTGACGCGTCAGAGGATTTTCTAATTGCTGGAATTTTTGAAAGATTAAATGTTGTTGTTGTTCAGGAATCCCAATCCCTGTATCCCAAACTGTAAAGGCAATCCAGCCTTCCCAACGGCTAACCCGTAACCCAATTTCTCCAGATATTTCTGTGAATTTAAAGGCATTGGAAAGTAAATGTACGAGCATCTGTCGCAAGCGTAATTCATCTGCCACCATTTGTTCTAAACCTGGTTCAATAGCTAGGCTAAATTGGTGATCAGATAAATTTTGATTTTCTGGCTGGGATAATTGTTTAGTTTTATGAGTTTGATGATGAATGTTTTTAACGTCTGAAAAAGCCCGTTCACACACTACCTGAATTTGTACCGGGTTGAGAGTGAGTTCCATTTGTCCGGTTTCCATCCGCGTTAAATCTAAAATATCATTAACCACACTCATCAAATGTCTGCCACTTTGATGAATTAATCCAGCATAACGGGCTTGACGCTCATTCAGTGGTCCTAACTGTTGATCTACCAGGAGACGAGATAGTCCTAAAACTGCTGTTAGCGGTGTTTTTAATTCATGACTAATGCAAGCTAAAAATTCATCTTTTAAGCGATTGAGTTGAATCAAATCGGCATTTTTCGCTGCCAATTCTTGACAAAGTTGTTGTTGTTCAGTTACGTCTGTGGCTAATATTAGCCACAGTTCTTCTGTATCTGGTGGTACTTCTGACTCGGAAATCCCAATTTTTAACTCGCTACTATCTAAGGGAATTTTTGCAAACTGCCAAATCCGTTCTTGACCAGTTTTGATTTCGACTACACAAGTACAAACACCCAATTGCGGATCTAAAACACAGCGGTTATAACCACTATTTACACTTAGGGGTGGTTCTTGCAGAAATGGTAAGGCTGATGGTGAGTGAGGTGAAAAAACTGTCGGTGAGCTATTTGGTCTTGGCTGTGTGAAAGTATCTAGTTGCTCATTTTCTTGGGCATTAGTATAAATAGATTTTGGGGTAAGTATAGTCTCTACCTGTTTCCTAATGCCTTCAGGATCTTTTAATGCTCCTAGTTGTTGACACCAAGCGAGATTTTGCGTTACTACTTCGCCTTGACTAGTTTGTAACATCATTGGCCAGGGTAATCTAGCCAATAAATGGACTATGGATTTGTGTATTTGAGACTTGTGTTTATTAGCTGTATGTTCGATGCTTTTTTGAAGTGCAGGAGTTTTGGTGGCTGCCACATACTTGCGACTTACTTTATCATTGGTTAAGCTAAGGGAAATTTTCCTCTGAGTTAATAATTTTAATAGATGTAAAGTATTTAAAATTCCCAAATATTTACCATCTGAGTCAACTAATGCCCAATCTAAGTTTCTTTGTTGTTGAGTTTCTTGGTATTTGAGCAATAAACTGAATTTTTCCAGATTTTCCGCGGCTGGTATAGTCTGTATTGTTTCTATTAGGGATTTATCAACTTGTGAGAGTGGTTGTTGTAAATTTAAAAGGTAGTCATCAGCGGACGCTGCCAATAATTGTGGCAGTAACCGAGCAGAATACAACAAACCAATTGGGTGTTGTTGTGAATTGACTATGATCAAGCGATCGCACTGTTGTTCGACAAAAATATCTAGCACCGCTGCTAGAGTATTTGTTTCCAAGCACATTGGTACAATTGCTAGAAGTTCATAAAGTGGGTACTGTAGCATTAAAATAAGTCCTCAGTGGTCTTTCTTCTTGTGATCAACTCCGGCATCACCATCAGCACTTGGTTTAGATGGTCTTCAAGCCTGAAGCAATATCCTCCAAGAATATTGAGAATGGGTACGCCACGCTATTAGTGATTCTGGTTACAATTCACAGGTCTTTTCAAACTAGGCGTTTAGCTATACCATTTAGCCACGCTCCGCTTTGGACATCCATTGTCTTGAAGTCAATCACCAATAGTTTTTACCCTTGTGGTGCAAGATGTGAGTTTCTATCGTGAGCAAGTAACAATTTTCACCAGCCTTGCTACTGATATTGAAAGTCATCATTTTTTATAGTGACAACTACAACAATAATTATGGCTCTAAAGATTCGCTTTAGAACCTTGAGGAATTATAATGATTTTAAATGCCACAATTCTTTCAGTTCGCTTAAGTATCTTATCAATAATTGAAATAATGTAATCTACCTTCCGCTAGATATGTTAGTACACATTATCCTTGAAGAAGGAGTCACAGAGTTAGTAGGGTCGTATCGCAATACGCCCGTATAGGAGTTAATGAACCACGAAGGTACGAAGGACACGAAGGAAGAAGGAAGAAGAAGAGTAAAATTTATGTAGGGATTGCTAAAAGAAAGAAAAAGCGTTAATAGATAAAGGTTTACAGGGTTTTACACGCAAAAAAGTACAAGATTATTAACAATGGATGTTTAAAACCCTTGCATGTTAACTAAAAATAATTGCGGAAATTCGAGAGCTAATTGCCCAACTCTTCTCTTCCTTCTTCCTTCTTCCTTCGTGTCCTTCGCTCCTTCGTGGTTCAGTACGGGCGTATTGCAATACGCCCCTACTTCACGAAAAGACTTTTATGGCTTACGCCACGCTACGCTATCAGCAAGCCCTACTTAGTTGGCGTAAGTATCATCACTTGATATGCCGATATATCTCACTCTCAAAAATTTATGATTTATAAACAGTAGATGTTATTAACTATATTGCTTTTACAAACAAATATAAAACAAATTCTCGATAGACCATTTAGAGAAGAGGATTACAAAGTTTTAGTTGTTAAAGTATGGAATTTTATTGAAGGAATAATAACTCAATGGTACTGGCAGCCAGTGGCTACTATACCTCGTCAGATATACTATTTGCCCCATTTTCAGCCACAAAATCCCCATCAAAAATTAGATAATAAAGATAATTATGTGTTTGCTTTTGGACAGCAGAGAAAGTCACAAATTTTTCAAGATATGACAGCTACCGAAAAACAGGAACTTTTAGCAAAACTTAAATCAGATTACCGTCAAATTATTATAAATTATTTTCTCACTGACAACGCATTACCAGAAAGACTTGATAAATTTATTAATAATTTATTTTATACTAGTATTCCCATACCACAAATTATAGAAATGCACATGGAAATCATGGATGAATTTGCGACGCAATTAATGATAGAAGGCAGAAGCAATGAAACATTGCTAGATTACCGTTTAACCTTAATAGATATTTTGGCACATCTTTGCGAACTTTATCGCTGTTCTGTTGCTAAACTCAGTTGAGTGCCGCAAAGTAAAATTTGCATTTGCATTCATGGTGAATCAATACCTGAGTGTGTAAGCAAGGAACGCGCTTTTTAATATTTTATCTCAATGTTTTTAGGAGTTTATATTGTATGAATGAAGCTAAAAAAACCTATGTTCTCAAGCTATATGTAGCGGGCAATACCCCTAATTCAATGCGGGCTTTAAAAACGCTCAAAAATATCTTAGAGGAAGAATTTAAAGGAGTTTATGCCTTAAAAGTAATTGATGTCCTGAAAAACCCTCAGTTGGCCGAAGAAGATAAAATACTTGCCACACCAACACTATCAAAAATTTTGCCCCCTCCTGTGCGGAAAATTATTGGTGATTTAACAGATAGAGAAAGAGTATTGATTGGGTTGGATCTCCTTTATGAAGAATTGAGTGAAGAATATGACAAAGAGTAACACAAAATGCAGAAATTAGGATGCAAGAGACAAGAGGCAAAAGTAAAGCCCGCTACCGTAGCGTTAGCCATTTTTTGCTAGAATTTTGGGAATTTATTGACCTCCGATTTGCTATATTTGTTTAGTTAATAAAAAATAATTAAAAACTTTCTTGATTTTAAAAACCAGGGTTGAATATCCATATTAGATAAACCATGACAAAAAAAGAGCAACCTGAACCAAAAAAAATACCTATTGGTGTCGAAAAAATTCGTACGATGATTGAGGGCTTTGACGATATTAGTCATGGCGGTTTGCCTGTTGGTAGAACTACTTTAGTTAGTGGCACTTCGGGGACAGGTAAAACTTTATTATCACTACAATTTCTTCATAATGGCATTACTTACTTTGACGAACCAGGAGTATTTGTCACCTTTGAAGAATCACCCAGCGACATTATTAAAAATTCCCATATTTTTGATTGGAATTTGCAACAGTTAATTGATGAAGGTAAATTATTTATTCTCGACGCATCTCCTGATCCTGAAGGTCAAGATATCGTCGGTAATTTTGATTTATCTGCCCTAATTGAACGTTTACAATATGCCATTCGTAAATATAAAGCTAAAAGGGTTTCTATAGATTCAATGACAGCCATATTTCAACAATATGAAGCTATAGGCGTAGTGCGGCGAGAAATTTTCCGGTTAGTAGCTCGGCTGAAACTATTGAATGTCACCACAATCATTACAACTGAACGAGGTGAAGAATATGGACCAGTGGCATCTTTTGGAGTTGAAGAATTTGTTTCCGATAATGTAGTCATTGTTCGCAACGTTTTAGAGGGAGAACGCCGTCGCCGAACTATGGAAATTCTCAAATTACGCGGAACAACCCACATGAAAGGTGAATATCCTTTCACAATTACTAATGAAGGAGTGAATATATTCCCCTTGGGAGCAATGCGGTTAACACAACGATCTTCTAATGTGCGCGTATCTTCTGGAGTGAAAATTCTGGATGAAATGTGTGGTGGAGGTTTCTTTAAAGATTCGATTATTTTAGCCACAGGAGCTACAGGTACTGGTAAAACTTTATTAGTTAGTAAGTTTATTCAAGATGGCTGTATCAATGGTGAACGAGCAATATTATTTGCTTATGAAGAATCTCGCGCCCAACTTTCTCGGAATGCTCATTCCTGGGGGATTGATTTTGAGGAATTAGAACATCAGGGGTTATTGAAAATAATTTGTACCTATCCTGAATCAACTGGTTTGGAAGACCATTTACAAATTATTAAATCAGAAATATCCCATTTTAAACCTGCCCGGATTGCTATTGATTCTCTGTCAGCAATGGCTAGAGGTGTTAGCAATAATGCCTTTCGTCAGTTTGTGATTGGCGTGACAGGTTATGCTAAACAAGAAGAAATTACTGGTTTCTTTACTAATACTACAGACCAGTTTCTGGGTTCTAATTCCATTACTGACTCCCATATTTCCACGATTACAGATACAATTTTGATGTTACAATACGTAGAAATTCGGGGAGAAATGTCGCGGGCCATTAACGTGTTTAAAATGCGCGGCTCCTGGCACGATAAGGGGATTCGTGAATATAATATTACGGCAGATGGTCCTGATATTAAAGATTCATTCCGTAATTATGAGCGCATTATTAGTGGTACGCCTAACCGCGTTAGTATAGACGAAAAAGCAGAACTTTCTCGAATTGTCAAACGTTTTGAAGACAAACCGAGTTCTGATGTTTAAAATAGGGTATAGCGCGATATTCCTGCTTAAATCTGAATATCGTGCTATATTTTTGTTGGTGAAGACAAGTATTCTACCGCTAAATTAATATTTTTTTGTGTGAGGGGATGCGGTGAAAAGACAGCAATTATTCCATTGTTTCTTACCTGGTGTTACAGCAGCAGTATTAACAACTCAGCCCGCTTGGGCTAATGTTATTAAAGTAAGTGAGTTACAGCTAACGTCTTCTCCTAGTGTGTTGATTTCTACCGATAGTAGAAATTTATTCACGGACAATAGCCTACTGCCTAAGAGTACGGTTAAAAGTGACTCAGCATTATTACCTGCTAGTTATTTCAGTCAAGGTAATATCAAGCCTGTTGGCGATCGCAGTTTACCTTTAATCATGGCTGACAATTATCTCAGCATTGAGGGAGAAAAAAATCCTCCAAAATATGAAAGTAGATTTGTAAGTTTTTCCGATTTATCAAATTCAAATAATAATCTACTCTTGGCTAGTAATCTCAAATCAAGTAACTCTGATCAGCAATTTGCCAATGGTGATGTTGCGGTGACAAAGTTACTAGAGTCTAGTAATTGTCAACAATCACAGCCCAAGAGTCAAGCTGCTTTGTTAGTTGCTTCTAACACCTGCTTACCTCAAAATATTAATAGTTGGATAGCGCAAACAACTGTTCCTACTACTTCTGAAACCAGTCCACCTCCTCCAGCGGAGAATATAAAGGTTGTACCACCGGAGAACGTCAAACCTACACATAGTCAGTCCGTAGATTTCCCTAATGTTCCTAATGATTTGAATCCTAGTCCTAATCCATTGTTATATCCAACAAAGGCAGAGGAAGTAAAAGTTCAAGGAACTCAGCCCATTAGTTTGTCTCAGGCTTTGGAACTGGCTAAACGGAATAATAATGATTTACAGGTATCTGTATTACAACTGGAACGGAGTAAATCAGTTTTACGCGAAGCTCAAGCAGCTTTAATGCCTAGTGTAGATTTGAGTGGGGATATTACTAATTCTCTCAGTGCTGACGCTACACTGAATGCTAAAAGAAATCAGGAGATAAACCCTACATTTCCTGATGCTACTTCTATTACGAGATTTAACGGTACTGCACAAATAAGATATGATCTCTACACCTCTGGTAGACGTAACGGGGCTATTAAAGAAGCAGAAGAACGGATACGTGTGCAAGAGTTGGATGTAGAAAGGCAATCTGAGGAAATTCGTCTGAATGTGGCTACAGCATACTATAACTTGCAACAAGCTGATGAAAATGTCAGAATTTCTCAGTCAGCGGTACAAAATGCTCAAGCTAGTTTGAAAGATGCAGTGGCTTTAGAACGGGCTGGTGTAGGTACTCGTTTCGATGTGTTGCGATCGCAGGTAAATTTAGCTAACTCCCAACAGGACTTAACTAGCGCCTTTTCTCAACAACAAATTGCCCGTCGCAGGTTAGCACCGCTGTTGAATTTGTCCCAGTCTGTAAGTATTAGTGCGGCAGATCCTGTCAAACTAGCGGGTTTATGGCAGCGTCCACTAGAACAAAGTATCGTTTTAGCCTATCAAAATCGTCCCGAACTACAACGGAACTTAGCAGAGCGCAATATTAGTGAAGCTCAAAGAAAACAGGCATTGGCATCTTTAGGTCCCCAAGTAAGCTTGGTGGGCAGGTATAACTTGTTAGATCAGTTCGATGATGGAACCAGCGTGAGCGATGGTTATTCCGTGGGAGTGCAAGCCACCCTGAGTTTATATGATGGGGGAGCAGCAAAAGCCAGAGCAGCCCAATCTAAGACCAATATAGCGATCTCTGAAACTCAGTTTTCTGAACAGCGCAACCAAATCCGCTTTCAGGTAGAACAAGCATACTCCACCCAGGCATCAAACTTAGAAAATGTGCAAACTTCTAATGTGGCTTTAGAACAAGCTAAAGAGTCTCTGCGGTTAGCGCGGTTAAGATTTCAAGCTGGTGTAGGAACTCAAACTGATGTCATTAACGCATTAAATGATCTCACCCGTTCTGAAGGTAATCGCGTCAAAGCGATTTTAGATTATAATCGCGCTTTAACGGAACTACAAAGATATGTTACCTCTAGGGGTTTAAATCAGTTACAAGAATCAGGAGTAAAGTGATAGGTTAGGTAATGGGTAATGGGTAATGGGTAATAGGTAATGGGTAACTGACTGGGCGCAGGCCCTGCGCCCCTACTGACTAATGACTAAAGTTACATCACAAGAGATTGCAAAATTTCGTTCTCATTTGGTAGATGATCCTCAAGCAATGGAAGCATTAGACTTGATAGAGGATTGCGACGGAGATTTAGAAGATGCGGTAATGACCCTGGCCATTCGGGCTGGACAAGAACCAGAACAAACTAATTCCGAATGGTTGGATGCTTTAGCCAAAAAATGGCGGGCTGTGATTTGTGAACAAGAATATCGAGAAGACTTGTTAAATGGATCAATTCAAGGGATGATAGTACATCTAAGGACAATACCGAGTTTTCCCAAAAGTCTGGCTACACCCGTTTTAATTTATATTCTTAAACAAGGTGTGAATAATTTTTGTGAGCCTTTGGATTTGCTGAAGTCACATTAATCCTGAGTTTTAAAATTGATGAATTATCTTATTGCTGTATTATCAGATCGCATCCAAGCCGAAGCCGCTGATTTAGCTTTGGAAAGAGAAGGCATAAATGGCACTATTCTTGGTAGAGGATACAAAAGTGCTGATGAGTTTGGTTTAATTGATCCCAAAGAAAAAGCCAAAACACAAGTAAAACTCATGGCGATTTGGTTAGTACCATTTGGCTTTTTTGCTGGTTTTACCTTCAGCCTCATTACTGGTTTAGATACCTTTGCATGGGCTGGAGAAATTGGTAATCATGTGGTTGGCGGAATTTTGGGGGCTGGTAGTGGTGCAATGGGTAGCGTATTTGTAGGTGGTGGTGTTGGTTTATTTGAGGGTGGTGGTGATGATTTACTCTATCGTAATCGCTTAGATGCTGGTAAGTATTTAATTGTGGTGCAGGGTTCGGAAATGCTCACCCGTCAAGCTACTCGGATCTTACGCCAGTTCAACCCAGAAAATATTCAAGGTTATGCTGAAAGTAATTAGTCAGTTGTCAGTTGTCAGTTGTCAGTTGTCAGTTGTCATTGGTTATTAATTATTCTGTTCGCTGTAACTCCATGCTACCTAGAGAAGAACTTTTAAAAGGTGTTGAAAACCGCGATACTGTTGCCCGTGCAATTGATCAAGCAGATCAGGCTATAAAGACCTGGGAAGTGGTATTTACAGATTTTTTGTCTCCGCCAGAGTTAGCGGAAATCCAACGGGTATTTAATCGCTTAACAGAGGTGGATTTGGTAGCTTGGGGTGGATATCCACAAGCGGAAAGACAAAGGTTGGCGATCGCTCGTTCTGAGTTACCCTTAGATCAGTCTCAAGTTGCGATTGTGGCTTTAGAAATTGCTGGGAATTTCTTGTTTGATACAGCAAATCACCGGGATTTTTTAGGGGCAATGCTGGGTACGGGAATTGTGCGGGAAAAAACAGGAGATGTGATTGTTTTGGGGGAAAGAGGGGCGCAGGTGATTGTTGTGCCTGAATTGGTAGAATTTTTAGAGATGAGTTTGCAACAGGTGCGTTCTGTGCCAGTGAAAACTCGACGCATTGATATTAATGAGTTAAAGATCCGCGAACCTAAGAAGAAGGAAATGACGACTGTGGAGGCTTCTTTACGGTTAGATGCGGTGGCTTCGGCTGGGTTTGGGATGTCCCGCAGTAAAATGGTGGATTTAATTGACTCTAATGATGTACGTGTCAATTGGAAGGAAGTCACTCAAGCGAGTTCTCAAGTCAAATCAGGGGATTTAATCGCTATTCGCGGGAAAGGGCGGTTGGAAGTTGGGGAAGTTGCAGTTACTAAAAAGGATCGTTATCGGGTACAGTTGACTAGATATATGTAGGATATCATTTTGGTTTTAGGTGTTGACAGATTATATTTTCTATGATAAATTAATTATCTGTTTGATTACGGACGGTTAGCTCAGGTGGTTAGAGTACATCGTTGACATCGATGGGGTCGTTGGTTCGAGTCCAATACCGTCCATATTTTTATCTGTTAATATCAGTCAGAATGCCAATAATGCCAGGGAATAAATTCCCTGTCTAATAGCTAAAGTCGGTTAAAACCGACTAGGTTTGATGGTTTTAATTTGGTTTAATGGGTTTTTGTGATATTTTGGGAAGTTTATTTTCTGATTTTGTTGGGGGTTGAGGTGGTTTATCTAAATCTGTTTCTTGTTCTAGTAATGCAATTGTTGTTCCATGTAAATGATGTATTTTTTGATTATGTACATAATCAATAGCTTCTTGTAATTGTTTACCTCCTACAGAAAATACCCCATATCCCTCTTGCCAAGCAAATTGTTGTTTTACATTATCTAAAGAATGATTATAATGGATAGGCACTACTACCTTTCAAAATTTTGACAAATTCAGCAATAGACAATTTAGGAGGGATAGATACCACAAAATGAATATGATCTTCAATTCCACCAATAGCATGAATTATACAATCTAAATGATCCGCTTTCCCAATTAAATAACCGTATAACTTATCTTCTATATCATTAGTAATTAAAGGCTCGCGTTTTTTCGTAGCCCAAACAATATGATAATACAATCGCCATAAAGCCATAATTGATGAAAAAAACTAATAACTGTTTGATATTAAGCCAGTCTAGCCAGGGAATAAATTCCCTGTCTTAAAGCTAAAGTCCGTTAAAACGGACTAAAATTAAATTGTCAGACCTAATGACTATTATTACCTAAAAATCCCTAAAAACAGCATAACATAAAAACCTCATTTAGTCGGTTTTAACCGACTTCAGCTATTAAACAGGGAATTTATTCCCTGGCATTCTGGCTAAAATTAAATTGTCAGACCTAATGACTATTATTACCTAAAAATCCCTAAAAACAGCATAACATAAAAACCTCATTTAGTCGGTTTTAACCGACTTCAGCTATTA
>JAKOGY010000144.1 GCA_028658405.1 Dolichospermum sp. ST_sed8
CTAAGATGACTTCTGCAAAAAAAATCATCATCTGAACTATGATTTTTTTGATTTATGTGATTTATGTGATTTATCTGACTCATGCTTCTAGCTAAGATGACTTCTGCAAAAAAAAATCATCCAAATCAGGTAAATCACACAAATCATAGTTCAGACCTCATTACTTACCTGCTGTTATTAGCTCCTGGGTCGAATCACTTTTAATGATATTAGCTAAACTCTCAACAGTAGATAGAAATTCATGTTCTAAATAAGGTTTAGTGAAATAGGAATTTGCTCCTAATTCATAAGCTAATTGCCGATGTTTATCCGCGCTACGAGAAGTGAGAACCATAACTGGTTTTTTGGCAAAATCTGGATTTTGACGAATATGGCTTAATAATTCAAATCCGTTCATTTTTGGCATCTCTAAATCAGAGATAATTACGGCAATTTCTGGATGTAACTGCAACTGTGCCAAAGCCTCTACACCATCTTGTGCTTGTAATACTTGATAGCCAGATTTTTGCAAAGTCAGAGAGAGAGTTTGCCGCAGACTAATGGCATCATCTACCACTAAAATTACCTTTGGTAATTTACTATTTCCTGACACATTAGCAGTTAGTTGTCTTTGGGTATTAGTTGCAGTAATCAGAGGTATAGAGGCAATATTCTCCTCTGACATTGGCAAAGATTGTTGATTTTGTGGGGGTGTCATCGGTAGTCTCATGACATCCAATGTTGCTTGCATTTCCTTAGTATCAATCAGCATAGTGCCATCAATAATTAAGATCAAGTTACCATTAGCTAAACTACTACAACCGTAAACGTATTTTGGTGGAGTAATGGAACTTCCTAAAGGCCTAATTACTAATTCTTGTTCCCCAATGATTTGATCAACTTCTATTCCTACCATTCCCTGATAACGACGGAGGAGAAGAATGGGATTTTTGACTATTCCTGCTTCTGAATTATCACGGAGATTTTGGAGATTATTTGTACTCAAAACTGCGCCATTATAATACATCAACCCCTCCAATTTTTGGAGGCTGACCATTAATTCTTCGTCATCTGTACGCCAATGTAAAAATTGTTTGCCTTCAAATTCTTTGATTTGTTGAGCAGAGGGAATAACTATTTTTTCAATACTATCTTGTAGTAAAGCATAAATAACACCACCTGCCTGAACTAACATGAGTTTATCTGTAGTCATAGAAAAAGGAATTTTGAGGATAAAAGTTGTTCCCTGATGAGGAGATGATTGCACAGAAATTGAGCCATTAAGTGATTGCATTTGGGTACGGACAATATCTAAACCCATACCGCGTCCAGAGATTTCACTGACTTTACCGGCTGTGGAAAATCCCGGAGCAAACATCATCTCTATTAGTTCAGATTCGCTGAGATGATGAACATAGTTTTCACTATGATCATCGGGGATTAGATGCAGTTCTATGGCTCTACTACGAACTTTTTCTAAGTTTAAACCTTGTCCATCATCATGAATTTCAATAACAGTTTGACTACCTTGATTATAGGCACGAATTTCAATGATACCTTGTGCAGATTTACCTCTTTCTCGGCGAATTTCTGGAGATTCAATGCCGTGATCAAAAGAGTTGCGTACCAGTTGTAATAAAGGATCATATAGCTTTTCCGCGATCGCTTTATCAACTAGAACCTGTGTACCAGTAAGTTTCAACTCTACCTGTTTCCCATAAATATTGGCTAAATTATGCACCATTTGCGGGAAGCGATTGAGGATAGTGCCTAAAGGTAACATTCTCGCTTCTACTAAGTTATCTATAATATTTAGGGTTAAAGTTTGTTTTTTCTCACTGATTTGACCAGCTTGTTTCATCAGTAATTCTAGAGATTCAGAAGTTTCTTGTATTTGCAAAGTTTCTTCCATCGCTGAGTGTAATGTCAATTGAAACTCTGAATATACATCCATTTCTAAAGAATCAAAATTTACGGTACTAACTGCTTTGGTATTGTCAGATGCGACATTATTTCCTTGTAATGGTAAATCCCGTAATTGATATAAAGTAAGTTGGTGTTGGTTAAGTTGCTGACTTAACCTATCAATTAGTTCTATAACTTGGTCATCGTATAAAGTGCGTCTTTTTTGGTAAATTAGTAATTCACCTGTAAGATAATTGAGGCGTTGTAATCCTTCCACATCTACCCGTACAAAAGAAGGTTGACGGGAGTTTCTATTGACAGAATCGGTATTTTTTTCTTCTACTTGCTGATTAATTCTTGTAGGATCATCGTCTGTAGTTACCTCTTCAGTAACTGCTGATAATGTTACACTTTCTAAATAACTATCATGTTTAACAGTTTCTCCTGTTTCTATGATTGGTGTAGAAGCTATTTCCGGATTATTATCTAAAATAGATTCTCCTCCCCATATTGATTCCAGGAGATTATTACTGTCTTCGAGTGATAATGACGAAACTATTTCTTTAATAACTAATAAATCTTGTAATTTAGGATGATCAAGCCATTTTTTTTCGGCTTCAGTGACTGGTGGATATTTTTTATATTCTTGACCTAGTTCGCGGATTTGCTGTCTTAATCTTTTAATAATGGGGATAGCACTATTATTTTGCTCAACAGTATATTGGAATTTGGCAATAGCTAGGAGAATAATTAGAATTATCCCCCGACGATAAAGAGATAAAGACTGACTATCTGTTTCATTCTCGATAAAGTAGAAAAATTCCCCTAGCCAATTTTCTAGATAATTGACGGGATATTTTTGAATAGATGGAGGAATTAATAAAGATAGATTTAGGTCTAATTCTGGTATCTCTCTATAGTGGTTAAACCAGCCAAAAATATAGCGAATTACTTTTAAATAAACCTTAGCATGAATTGGCTTTAAAGGTTCATGATTGCCAGTGCTAAGAGTAATTAAAAATTGATAAAATTCTGTAGTAATATTAAAAAATGTTTCGGCAAAAGATTGGTGTATAGATGTCAGAGATGATTCATATTTTGGTACTGTAGCTAAAGCACTGGTTGTAACAGAAACAGAATCATCTATAATATTTGTATTTGCTAGTTTTTGCAATTCTAAAGATGGTGAACCTCCGGAAGTGCGATCGCCCGCTAATACCGCTTTTTGTGCTGATTGTAAATCAGTAAAAGCTATTTTAGCAATTTCTAATACTTTTTCAGGATTCCCATCTACAGCCGCCATAATTGTCCGTGCTAGTGCTTGCAATCCTGGTAGATTTAGAGATTCTGCTAACCCGATAAATACTTCACTTTGAGAGTGTAATAATTCACAAAATTTACTAGGATTTGGTGGGTTATTAATAGCTTGACTGAGACTATCTATCCGTTGCTTAACTCCTACTTCAAAAATAGATTTAACAATATCAAACCCTAATTCTTCTGATGTGGGAATATGTGTTTCTGTCCCAAAAGCATCACCTAACTTTTCTTGAATTTGAGCAAATGCTGTAGTCGCTCGGTTCAAAAGTCCATCAGCATTAATATTACTGTTGGTAACTTCAGATGTAACTGCTAATTGTAGACATTCATAACCTTCAATAAGTAAGGCTTGTAATTCACCATCAATAACGACTTTGGGACTATATAAAGCTTTAAAAATATCTTCTAAAGAATGGGCAATTGTCATGATGGTATCTAGTCCAACATTGGCTGCTCCACCCTTAATTGTATGGGTTGCTCGCATTAAGTTATGTACTTTAGCTGTGCTATGACTTTCGACTAAAGTAAATAAGTCTTGTTCAATAGTTTGTAACAATTCCGGTGCTTCACCAAGAAAATAGGCATAGCCTTGTTCACGAATTGCTGAATCTGTAATCATAATTTTTGCTTTTAGATTTTAGTAATTATTTTAAATTGGGTAATGGGTAATTGGTAATTGGTAATTCTAAATAATTTATTACCCATTACCCATTACCCATTACCTATTTACTTGACTTTAAACTTACTAGCAGTTGCTAATAAATCCTGTGCCATTCCGGTTAAGCTTTGGAAAACATGGGCAATTTCTTGAGATTCTCCAAAGGTTTTGTTGGCAATTTCTGCCACATCATTCATGGATTTAGTAACTGTACCAGATTGCTGCATTTGGATTTGAGTAGCTTCGGTAATGCGTTCAATTAGTTGACTAATTTCCGCAGTTGCCGAAACAATATCATTGAGGTTTTGACGGGTTTCATTGACTAAGTTTGTCCCTTCGACAACTTGCTGAATACCCGTTTCCATTGCTACGGCAACTTCCCCTGTTTCTGCTTGAATCTCCTGAACTAATTTTTCAATTTCGATAGTTGCGGCTGCTGACTGACGAGATAAAGAACGCACTTCATCAGCTACCACTGCAAAGCCTTTACCATATTCACCGGCTCTAGTGGCTTCAATAGCTGCGTTGAGCGCGAGAACGTTGGTTTGAGTCGCAAAGCTACTAATCAAATTTACCACTTTGGAGATTTTTTGAGATGACTCACTCAGGCGTTTAATCTTTTTGCTGGTTTGAGCGACCGTTTCTCGAATGGCTTGAATAGCATTAACTGTTTCATTCATAGCAGTATCGCCAGAATCTACAGTTTTGTTAGCTTGTTGTACAGCTATTTGGACTAATTGAGCGTTATTAACTACCGCTTGGGTAGAGTTTACCATCTGTTGCAGATCACCTAAAGCCTTAGTGATTTCGCCAGATTGTTGTTCTGCTAAATGAGTCAATCCCACCAGTGATGTACTGCTATTACTGGAAGTTTCGGCTACTTGTTGAGACGCTGACTGTACCTTGATGACGATTTGCTGTAGGGCTTGCAGAGTCCCGTTATAAGCGTCTGCAATTGTGCCTATTTCATCTTCTGTGATGGGGGCGCGGACTGTTAAATCTCCTTTTAATGCAGGTTTGAGAGCAATTAGCAGTTGAATAGAACGCTGTTGGAGTAGTTCTTTAGCTGCTTTTTCTTTGCTTGCTGCTGCTGATAGTTCGGCCGATTGGGTTTGTAACTGTTGCAAGAACTCTGTTTGTTGCAAGGCTAGTCCTAACTGATCCCCAATCCGCGCTAACAGATTTGTTTCTGACTCTTGCCAATGACGGGTGCTGGAGTTTTGATAAACTGCCAATAGTCCCCATAGTTTTTCACCGAAGAGGATAGGAACAATTGCATAGGCTTTGGCTTCAAACCCTTCTAATAGTTCAATGTAGCAAGTATCAAAGCTGGCTTGATAAATGTCACTGACTATTAATTTGCTACCCTTCTTATAATCACCACCTTTAATTGCTTGTAAGCAAGGATCATCAAAGGCGGTTTTAAGTTCAGGTGTAACTAGTTTTATCCAACCTGTGGCTACTGATTCGGAGACAAAGTTACCACCCCAATCAGATGTGAATTTATAGACAGCACAGCGATCGCATTTGAAGAGTTGGCGGATATCCTGAGTGGTAGATTTGAAAATTTCGTCTATTCCAGCGCTTAAGGATTGACGAATTTGGTTAACTATTTTGGAGAAAGTTTTTTCCTGTTCAACTGCTTGGGCGATTTTTGCAGATTGCTCTCGTAATCTATCCAGATAATCAATTTGAGATTTAGCCAGGCTAAATTGTAACCCTATTTGAGTTAAAAAGTTGACTTCTGATTCTTGCCATTGTCTTGTTCCAGTGTTTTGATAAGCCGCCAATAAACCCCATAATTTATCTTCAAAGAAAATGGGTGTGATTATGTAGGCTTTGGCTTCAACTTGCTCTAATATTTCTAGGTGACATTGAGCATAGCCAACTTGATAGATGTCATTAACTACAGAGACTTCACCTTTGGCATATCTACCTCCTTGGGTTTCTTGGAGGTGGGTATCTGCCCAAACCATTTGGAAGTCTGGTGTTGATACTTTCATCCAACCTGTAGCTACTGATTCAGCAATAAATTTCCCACTCCAATCAGGCTGAAATTGATAAACAGCAACGCGATCGCATTTTAATGCCTGACGCACTTCTTGGGTGGTAGTTTTGAAAATATCTTCTATATTGGCTGCTTGACGAATGCGGTTAACAATCTTATTAACTGTTTTTTCTTGTTCAATTAATTTCGCTAATTCTGCTGATTGTTCCTCAACTTTTTCCACATAATCAACTTGGGATTTAGCGAGGCTAAATTGTAACCCGATTTGTTTTAAGAAGTTAACTTCTGAGGATTTCCATTCCCGGTCCCCAGTATTTTGATAAGCCGCTAATAAACCCCATAATTTCTCACCAAAGAAGATGGGGACAATCACATAAGCTTTAGCTTCAAATTGTTCCAATATCTTGATATGACAGTCAGCCAAACCAATTTTATAGGTGTCGTTAACAACGAATATTTCACCTTTGGCATATCTACCACCCTTGGTATCTTGGAGGTAAGTGTCATCCAAAACGATTTTGACATTTGGTCCAACTAATTGAGTCCAACCTCCACCTACTGATTCATGAACAAATTTGCCACCCCAATCTGGTTTAAATTCATACACGCCGACGCGATCACATTGTAAAGCCGCTCGTATTTCTTGGGTAGTAGTTCTAAATATTTCTTCTGTATCTAAGGATTGACGAATTTTATTCACAATCCTATTGATGGCTTTTTCTTGTTCTGCTCTTTGTGTGAGTTCTGTTAAATAATCTATCTGGGTTTTAGCTAAACTAAATTGTAGAGCTACTTGACTCAAGAAACTTACTTCTGAGGTTTGCCATTCACGAGTATCACTATTTTGATAAGCTGCTAATAATCCCCATAATTGCTCACCAAAGAAAATGGGGACATTAATGTAAGCCTTGGTTTCAAATTGTTCCAACAATTCTAAATAGCAAGGGGTAATATTGGCAGCATAGATATCATTAACAGCAATGGTTTCTCCCTTAGCAAATCGCGCTCCCTTAGTTTCTTGGAAAAATGTATCTTCAACCAGTTCTTTACGTGCAGTATCAACTAATCTTACCCAACCTTGACTGACTGATTCTGCTACAAATTCGCCACTAAAATCAGGGTGAAATTTGAATACTGCAACGCGATCGCATTTCAAAACCTGGCGCATTTCTTGGGTAGCAAGCTTAAAGATTTCTCCTATATCTAAGGATTGCCTAATGCGACTGACTATCTTAGTTAATGCTTTTTCTTGTTTAGCTATTTGTCCTAATTGTTCTGTTTGTTTCTGAACTTTTCCTAAATATTCTCCTTGGGAAACAGCTACACCAAATTGTGAACCAATCTGATTTAAAAAGCTCACTTCCCAATCTTGCCATTCCCGCACTCCGGTATTTTGATAAGCTGCAAGTAAACCCCATAATTTTTCTCCAGAAAAGATGGGAGAAATGATATAAGCTTTAGCTTCAAACTGTTCTAAAATATCAATGTGGCATTGAGCCAAACCAACTTTATAGGTATCGTTAACAACAAAGCTTTCACCTTTGGCATATCTACCACCTTTGGTATCTTGGAGGTGAGTATCTTCCCAAACCATTTGATAACCAGGAGTTACCACTTTTACCCAATTATTTCCTACAGATTCAGATACAAATTGCCCACTCCAATCATCATTAAAACGATACACACCAACGCGATCGCATTTCAATAATTGGCGGACTTCTTGAGTAGTAGTTTGAAAGATTTTTTCGACATCTGGCTGTTGTAAAATCTTGGTAATAACTTTCGCTGCTGATTGCTTTGCTAGAGAAGACTGTTTCAGTTCTCTTTGTAATTTAAATCCCTGAACTCTGTAAGTAATTTCTGTGGCAAGTTGTGATAAAAGCGTGGTTTCTGTTTCCTGCCATTGTCGAGGGACTCCACAACTATGAACTACTAATAAACCCCATACTTTACTATCAAAAAAAATTGGTAAACTGAGACTGGATCTAACTTGAAATTTATCTAGTAGCTGCTTTTGGTAGGGAGTGACTTGAATTTGATTGATATCGTCAATAATTACAGGTTCTAAATATTCTTGACTTGTGTAGACACCAAACAAAATAGCTGCCAGATTTTCATTAATAGTCGGTGTCCAACCTGTGGCTCTTGATTCAGCTACAATAGTTCCGATATCATCTGTGGTAAACTGATAAATTAAGACGCGATCACATACCAACTTATTTCTAACTTCTGCTACCGTCACAGGCAACAACTTCTCCAAATCTGGAACTTGACGCATTTTGGTGGTTATTTCTTGAAACCGCTGTCTCCAGATTTTAAATTCCTGAGCAATTAAACTTTTACCAGATGAATCGTAATTAGCACCATTGCCATTCCCTTTCTTCTTCTCTTCGCTTTGTGCTGTGGAAAAACCATTTCCAGCTTCTTCATTTGGGTTTTGATATAAAGTCGTCATGCAATTAACCTCAATAATTATAGTAGTAGTAAACTAGGGATTGGAGATTGGTGATTGGTAGTTTTATTCCTTCTTCTTCTTCTTTCTTTTTCCTGACTCCTGTAGGGGCGTATAGCAATACGCCCCTACTGAACAATACGCCCCTACTGAACAATACGCCCCTACTGAGCAATACGCCCCTACTGAGCAATACGCCCCTACTGAGCAATACGCCCCTACTGAGTACGGGCGTATAGCAATACGCCCCTACTGAGCAATACGCCCATACTGACTCCTTTCTTTAATTATGTGTTGTCCACATAGAATTTTGGAGCATTGCTGAAGCATTCAAATTAAAAATCATTTGTTCGGAATCATTAATGAAATACCCTTGCAAAAAAGGAGTCATTTCTGGATAGAATACCTTCCCAGACGCTTGTTTCATTTCCTGAGTATCTAACCCATCAATATCTATTAACTGACGGATTAATATTCCTAAATACTTCCCTTCATGTTCTAACACTAATGCCATAATTTTTGATAATAAATTTGACCCTTGTAAAAGTGGTGGATAACCTAGCATTTCTTCCAAATCAACCAACCACAACATTTCCCCCCTCCAGTTATAAATCCCGACAACACAATTAGGCATTTGTGGCACACCACATATTTCTGTGAGTGGTATTTGCACAACTTCTGTAATTTGTTCTAGAGGAATTACTGCCGTGTCATTTACTCCCAAAGAAAAGCTTAAAAATTTTTGTTTGGTTTCCAAAGTTAGTTTCCTTTTACCCTCAACAATTCTTGTTAGTCACTAATTCATAGTGACTAATGGACAATCTAGGATTTAATTAATTCTTTCAAAGTCCGCATTAATTCTTCCTTATCTACTGGTTTAGCTAGATAAGCATCAGCACCTAACATATTCCCCCACATTTTATCTACATCACTGCTTTTAGTAGAGCAAAAAACGATAGGAATGTTGCTAGTTTCGGCATTATCTTTTAATTCCCGACAAATTTCATAGCCGCTTTTATCAGGTAAAATTACATCTAAAACTATCACATCTGGTTTAGCGCTACCTATTTTAGATTGTGCTTCTGCACTACTTGTAGCACAAACGACAGAATAACCAGCCTGTTGTAAATATTTACTAATAACCTGCATATCAGTTATGCCATCTTCCACTACTAAAACCGTACTCATGATAATTACCTATTTAATTCTTTTAAGAATGTTAACAAAAACTGGAATATAGGACTAATATTTGATTTTTGAAATATACGTAGGTTGGGTATTGCCCACCGGATAAGAGTTTTGGTGGGCATTGCCCACCCTACTTAAAATTTTTCAAATATCATTTATGATTCCTATATCCTATTAGACAGATTAAATAAACACTTTTTGACGTTTTATTCTATCTCACTTGATACATTGTATAGATATTTCTCCATTATAACTACGTGTTCAACATAAATTAACATACCTAATCACGAATTTTAGGCTTGATAAATCATTCTTAAAAAGATTTAGAGAACTCCACAAAAAAGATAATCTAATCTTGTGGGATGGGCATCCGGTTCCCTCCTAATATTATTAGCAGGTCCAGATGCCTGCATCACAAGAAATTTTGGGATATTTTTTTATTTGGAAGTCTCTTAATGGTAATTGCAACCCCCAAAATCATCAACAGCCAACATTGTTAATCTTAACACTATTTTATTATGACTATCTCCGTAAAAATTATGAACTTTTTTAGAGCTATCTAAATATAAAAGCCTGTAAATACTGGCTCTTATGTATATTCTCTGTCATCGTCAGTCCTAGAAGTTAGAAATTGTTCTCACTGGGAGCTTGTAAATTACCGCCATTGTTATTGTTTGATAAATTTGGTATGCGTAAATATTTACGAACCATATTCATTACCCGATCCGCCACTATTGGCTTAGACATAAAATCTGTAGAGCCGACGACTTTAGCGCGAACCCTATCTACCAAGCCATCATTACCAGTTAAGATAATTACTGGTGTCTGTGCAAAAGCCGAAATTCTGCGTAATTGTGTACAGATTTCATAACCACTAGCTATGGGCATAATTAAGTCTAAGAAAATTAAGTCTGGTTTTTCTTGGATGATAATAGGTAAAGCTTGTACAGCGTCTTGGATTTGAATAAATCTCAGTCCGTTCCGGGTCATAATTTCTTCTAATATCTTACACACCTGGGGACTATCATCTACACAGGCTATTAATGGAGAAGTTTGCTTTCTGGGTTGCTTGGCAGTAGAACTACTGGATTCAACTATTAAGGGTGAATCAGGTACTGGTACTAACTCAATAATGCCTTTAAGGATATAGGGAAGTAGAGAACGAGTCACAGGCATGACATCTTGTTTCATCTTCATTCCTAATTCTCGCAATGTGAATTGACCATTGATTAAACTAACAAAATTTTTGTATACAGATGGATTTACCATTTGCTGTAATTGTTCTGGTCGGCGCAGAACTGGTGCTAAATTAGGAGAAATATTTGTTAACCCAGCTTGTGACCAAATTGACCACGCATCTTGCATTTGTTTAATGGACATATCCGCATTTGTGAAGCTCATAGGCATTTCCAAGATTACCTCCTGACTGTAACTACAATTAACAGAAGCAAAATCTAGTTCCTGAGCTAAATCAAAAAATAATTCGGCTATAGTGCTTTCGACAATGGCGTGAATTTTTTCTCTTTGAATTTTCTGTCTTTTGTATAAAACGTCTAAAAGTTGATAATCCCAGAAGTCAATAGCTATATCTTCACCACGACAGCGAATTTTACTGATATCAATATCAGGGCAATATTTAGCCATGTTTCTACGCCAACGTCTGAAAGGATGATCACTACCTGTAGCCCAGACTATTCTCCCCAGACGATAGTAGAAAATCCATTTTCGCCCTTTAGAACTCTTGATATTGAGTTGTCCGTTGTATTGTAGCTGAATACACTCTTTAAACTGATTGAATAATTTTTGCGCTTCTGTTACTTCTGGGTTGATCATTATACTTTTCCTGAAAATTTATTGATTAAGTATTTATAAAAATCAATGCTTGGCTTGTTTAACAAACATTTGATAATTTAATTGAAGAATTAAAAATACTCAAATAGAATTTAGCTTTGTTTATTATGTAATATTTGCGGTGCTAGTAGATATAGAGTTAACATAGTGGTATGTAACTGACTATTCTATTATACTAAATAATCCTGTAAAATTGTAGTCATTTTACCGATGATACTATATCAGTCAAAATACTTGTTTTAGCTTAATCAGCAGAAGCCCCACAGCCAGAATTGTATTTGAGCGTAGCGAAAACAAAGAAGGCTACAGCGACGAAACGAACAAAATATTGATTTTATGTTATTATAAAAAAGTAGGTGTAGTCCAATTAAATGCTCCAAATGCAGCCTACAAAACAAAAAACAAATCTCAAAACCAAAGAACCGTGGGGCGCACGGTGTAGGGGCGTATAGCAATACGCCCCTACTACGTTAATGTCCGGATTAGGAGTCACGCTCGTTGCCCACACTCACCTGAAAGCGAGTGTGTGGAGTACGTCACGATATCAATTGTAGTGCTAACGCACGGCTAACTTTAACGTGTTAACCTACCGTAGGTATTCACGAAATTCAGCCTCCGCAAAGGTTTTACTCCTGACTCCTGACTCCTGACTCCTGACTCCTACTATAACTTGTTACAGCTAGTCGGAGATTACCTTGATGAGCAGTTAGGAGTTTTTTACCCGCTTCTTGGTCTAAACCAGTCCAGTGCATTAATAATGCTAATTTAACCCATTTACCGCTATGTTCTAGTAAAAAACCAGAGGCTTCTCGACCTAAACCAGTCAGGTCTTGTAATATCTGTAAAGCGCGATCGCGTAATTTTTGATTAGTGACAGCGACATCAACCATCCGATTACCATAAACTTTACCTAGTTTCACCATTACCCCAGTCGAGAGGGTATTTAAAACTAATTTTGTGACTGTCCCCGCTTTTAAGCGAGTAGAACCAGCTAAAATTTCTGGACCTGTCAACAACCGAATATCAATATCAACTTCAATACTAACTTGATCTGCGGGGACACAGGCGATAAAAATAGTCTTAGCTCCCCGTTGACGAGCTGCATTAATAGCACCGTGAACAAACGGAGTTGTTCCCCCAGCAGTAATACCGACAACTACATCCAGTTGGGTAATTTGTCGTTGAGCGATCGCACTTTCTCCATCTTCCGACCGATCTTCCAAATCCTCGGAACTACGGACTAATGCTCCCGCACCACCAGCAATAATCCCTTGTACCAATTCGGGCGGAGTGCAAAAAGTAGGTGGACACTCGGCAGCATCTAATACTCCTAATCTGCCACTTGTCCCTGCACCCACGTAAAATAAACGTCCACCTTGACGCAGCCTTTCTGCTGTGCAGTCAATAGCTGCTGCTAACTGAACCTTAGCCGCTGCTACTGCTGCCACTGCTTTTTGGTCTTCGCTATTAAATAACTCCACTAATTCTAAAGAGTTGAGTTGGTCTAAATTAAGACTATTGGGATTAACTTGTTCGGTGAGCAGATGCCCGCGTTCCTGGAAATTTGTCATTTTTTGTTAGTTGTCAGTGGTCAGTTGTCAGTGGTTAGTTGTTATGACTGATCATTCTTAATGAACTATAATAAACCTTCCAATTTGCGCCGAAAGCTGTCTAGATCAGAATTAGCAATTTCTGGTATAGATGGATTGAAAGATGAAAAATCTTCGTTAGTATCCGCCATTTCTGGTTCAGCTTGCCAATCAGTTTGTTCCACGTTTATTTCCGGTGGCAATACTAATTCACTGTTTTCAGGGATAACTTCCCAATCATAGCCAGTGCTTTCGCAAAATTCCTTAACATCATCAGCATTCATCATTTCCACTGTCGGTACAGCAAAATCTTGCGCTTCTAACATTAAAGCAAAGCGGGTGGCATCGTCTTCTGATTCAAACATGAGGATTTTATTCCCTTCCATGCCTTGAGCATTGCTAATCCGAATGCTGTGAATCCCCTCATTATCAGTACGAGCATTGAAAATCAGTACAAAAACACGCATTATCTATCCTTTGATCAGTTCTTTAATTTATCATAAAGTTCCAAGCTGTATATTCATGAAAATCTCCGATAATTTTTGTGAGATCATGAGAAATTAGGCATAGACCAAAAGACATAATTTTCTGATTGCCCAAACCCAGGGATACACAAATAACGTAGTTAACCAAGGTCAAACAACGTCAATTGCTTATAGTTCGCTCTCTGATTGACCTTGTT
>JAKOGY010000145.1 GCA_028658405.1 Dolichospermum sp. ST_sed8
AGGTAGCGATCGCTAATCCCAAATCCCCAAACGACCATTTTTCGTTGTGTGACAGTTTAGGGTGCGGAAGATGGGTTGTAATACTACTTGTTGCTATAGCAGTATCCACTTGCATGAGATACATCATAGCCCCCTCCTCGCTTGCGGGGAGGGGTTCTTGTATTTCACTCAAATGAAACCCCCTATATTTAGCTACATCATCCCCAACGCCCCACGAGTTACACCTAATTGATTTTGTAGCTTCAATTCTCTCCAAAGTTGAGAACCGATAATTTCTCCTTGAAGTAATTTCTGGTAACTATGTATTGTTTTTTGCACTTGTTCCGGTGTTTCATTCACAAATTCAATTCGCAAGTGCTGTAAACCCAAACTAATTAATCTTTGCACATATTCAGCCCCAGTTTGTGCCGTGCTGTTATATACTGTATTTCTACATCCTGCGTCAGCTTTGAGAATATGTTCACTACCTACCCTGTCTCTGATTGTGACTGCTTGCGTGTCGCAAGGTCTACCGCAATTAGTGTAATCTGTTCCTTCAGATAGGAAAGCGCAAAATACGCAGTGTTCCATGTGGAACATTGGTATATGTTGATGTATTGTCACTTCAAAGTTTTGCGCTGGATAATTTGTAATTAAAGCTTCAAGTTGGTTAATATTTAAGTCGTAAGATGCGGTCAATCGTTCTAAATTAAAGCGATTTTTAAAGTAATCTGCGGTTAAAGGATTAGCGACATTTAAAGAAAAATCACCAATACATCTTTCTGTGGCAAAATATTCTAATTGGTCATAATTTCTAATTAAATAACCATCAGCTTGAGAATCTTTAACTTGTTTTAAAATCCAGGTTTCTCCGGGTTTTGTTATTCGTGGTGGTGCAACAAAAATACTGATTTCCTGTCCTGATTCTCGCACTATTTTTACTGCTTCTTTATAGTTGCGAGGATCTTCAAATTCGCAGTAGATTGTTTTGATATCTGCTGTTAATACTGCTTTTAATTGTGCAATGTTTCTGACTAAAACAATTAGGGAAGGAGAAGTGGGAATTGATGTAAATTTAGAAGTAATTAAATCTTGCCATTTTCCATGATGATTTAATTCCCAAAGTTTGGGTCTGCTTCTTAATTCTTCTAATTGGGTGACTATTTCCCGACGCATTCGGTTTAATTCACTCACGGGTAACATAATATTACCGTTGAGATTATTTATAAAAGTATCTAAATAGAAAGGTGTATTTCCTAACCGTCCAAATTGTTCTTTTAGTCTTTCTGTAGAGAGGGGTTTTGTATGTGCTTCAGCTATTAATATTTCTGACTCTACTTGAACTATATTCCAAGATTCATCACGCGATATCGCTATTAATTTTCCGCCAATTTCTCCATACACTTCTATATTAATAGGTCTAGTAAATTGGGGATATTCTCCCGTATAACTTTGACGAATTTGTTTATCGAGTTCTGGATCATTAGTTTTCCAAACTTTATCACCTATATGGATACTATGGAAATTTAAATCATTTCTGCCAAAAGTTAATATTGTTTCTTTACCATTGGGAATAACTGCATATATTCTTCCTCCTTCTTCTTTGCTTTCAGGATGTCCACAATCAAAAACAATTCCATCTCCCGGTTTAACAGGTGCTTCTAATTTTACGCTTATTTCTCCATTCTTAATCCTGGTAACTTCTCCTAAATAAACACCACGTTTTTTGCCAAATCGTGCATGAACTAACTCTTGATTATTAATTCCCTCAAACCAACCAGTATATAGTCCGCGAGAAAATGCCATTTCTAAATTGTATTGATCTTTATTTCCCCCAGATACCCTTTGTAGAGGCATTTCATGAAACGTCTCTACATGATTTTTTTCTATTCTATTTAATGCTTTTCGATAAACTTGAGTTACGTTAGCAACATATTCCGGTGCTTTTAAACGTCCTTCTATTTTTAAAGAAGTAACTCCAGATTTAACTAACTCTGGTAAAACTTCTAAACCAGCTAAATCTTGAGGACTTAATAAATATTTGCGATCGCCTAAATTGACAATTTCTCCATCTGCAATTAAATCATAAGGCATTCTGCAAGCTTGAGCGCATTCTCCCCGATTTGCAGAACGTCCTCCTAATGCTTCGCTGGTTAAACATTGTCCAGAATATGCGACGCACAAAGCACCGTGAACAAAAACTTCCAAAGGTAAGGAAGTATTTTTTTGAGATATTTGTTGCTGAATTTTATTAATTTCAGAAATTGAACATTCCCGCGCTAAAACGACCAATTGACATCCCAACGATTTGGCAAATTCTACCCCCGCAGCACTGGTAATAGTCATTTGAGTAGAAGCGTGAATAGGAAAGTCAGGGGAAAGATGCCGAATCAGCCGACAAATACCCACGTCTTGAACGATGACAGCATCAACACCCGCAGAAATGATGGTTTTGAGGTATTGCTGTGCTTCTGTGAGTTCCTGGGGAAAAATCAGGGTATTCAGAGTGATATAACCTTTGACTCCGCGCAGATGCAAGAATTCCATTAATTCTGGTAAATCTGCTGCTGTGAAATTCTCAGCCCGCATTCTCGCGTTAAACTTTTCTAAACCAAAATAAATCGCATCTGCACCGTTTTCTACTGCGGCTTGAGCGCATTCCCAGTTACCCGCAGGTGCTAGGAGTTCGGGGAGTTTCAGGGTAGGGGTGGAGATGCTTGTCATTTTGGTTAAGTCGAGGTTATGTCAGTTTATAGATTGTATCTAAATTGGTTTACTGTTGGTGGGGAAATAACGCAGCTATAAAATTTGATGAATACTCTCAACAACCTGCTCAATAAAGTTAACTGCATCATTAACCATTGATTCATCTATATTCCAGCGACTACCTAAGCCCAAAGTAGGATCTATATCTGCTTCATGAGCAATTTGATTCCTGCGTTTTACAATTTCCTGTAGTTCTTGTTTGATCTTTTTTTGAGCTTCTTGTGTAGTATTTCCTCTTATCTTATTAGTAACCTGCTCCCATAATTTTTCATTTGATATATACCTAATTGCATTAGCAATATTATCTGGTGTCTGAAAACTTTCTTCTCTAAACTTTTTTCTAATTTCATTTTCTAACCACGAATTGTTATTGAGTTTATTTAAAATAGTGTTAGAAATAATAGGAATTAAACTGGAAATATTATGAGACTGCTCTAAAAAATCATCCCCATAACTCTGCTGTATTTCACTCTCTATCCAAGAAGTAATATCTATAGCAGATTTTCTATCTTCACTAGCACTACCCAGGGAAACTTCAAACCTTGCAAAAGCTGATTGAGTCGCATTACCTTTAAATGATGGTTCTGATCTTGTTCCTCGATGAATTTCCAGCATACCCAAAGTTACAACTTCATGAATATAGTAATCTAAGGCACTTACAGTCAGAACTAAAGCTGCCCTAAGAATATCCGATAAATCCAAAGCAGAAGTCGCTTGAGCTTTAATTGAGTTATGCAGAGAAATTAAATCCCGAACACGCTGAATACTAATGCGAAATTGATCAAGGGCTGACTGCATAACTCGATGATAGTGCAATAATTTTATTGGCTAAATCGGAAAAAGTTGTTTTAAATTCTTCTTGCTTTTTTTCATTATTTACTTTTACTATGCCTTGCTGGTTTAATTGTTCCGGCGTAAGCGCATAAACTGGTGTAGCGTGTTCTTGTGATAGACCAATTAAACTGTTAAAATCAGGAATTTTGGTCATCGTAAAATTACCATTCATACCCTGCTCAGTATAAACTTGATCAGGTAATAATAAATTATTTTTCTCCAAAACCGGTTTTAACTTATTCGTAACTGTATTCTCTACTTTTTCTATCCATGTTTGAAATGCTTTTGTTTCTTTACCATTCCTAATTCTATAGTTTTGAACTATAGTACCTAAAAATTTCAATTTAAATTCAGGAAATGGATAAGTAGCTTCCTTTAATATGGGGTTTGCGCTGGCCATTCTTGCCCAAGCACACCATTTGGGTAATATTCTAGATAGAGAATCAATTGCCATCACAGAAAAGAAATCAGCAGTCGTAGGTACTAAGAAAAAGTCACTTGTCACCAGTAAGTTTTGATTGATAGATCCTAAACTTGGACTCATATCAATTAAAATGTAGTCGGCATTAAATTTATTAGCAGTCTTTTCCAAAAGATCAGAAATTGCACCCGGCAAATTTTTGAGTGTGTGAATTGAACCACTTAGTTCTTGAGCAATACCTAATGTTACTTCGTATTCACCAAAGCCCACATGACCAGGTAACAAAAATAGACCTTCTTGTCCTTCGATCTGAATGCAATCTACAGCTTCTATAGCCCGTGGTTGTGACTCAAAAGCAGGAGCCAACCCAGTTTTAATATTAGAATGTCTGTTGTAAATGGTTTCTATTCTTGCTTCATCGTCTTCTGTTTCTTCTTTTAGAGCCATCCCTGTAAGATTACATTGGGGGTCTGTATCTACAAGGATGACTCTCTTACCTTTTGAGGCAAGCATCCAACCTAAGTTAAAAGTAGTGGTGGTTTTGCTAACACCACCTTTATGATTAAATAAGGCAATTTTTTGAACCATTGTAATATAATAATAGAGGTATTTGTTAATAGCCTGTATTAATTGTACTATTTTTTTATGAAATTGCGCTCAAGAAATTTGTTAATTAAATCTCAAGTAGATTATATTTTTAACATATTTTAGCGATTACATATAACCCACCTTCCGCACCCTAAGTGTCACAATCGTAGCTTTTACTGATTTTTAGCAGCAAAATAAGCTATTTCTTATACTTAATCTCATTGTATTGACGGAAATAAAAAGGTCTAGAAGCATAATTTCTAGCAGACAAATTAATAGATTTTAAGTAATTACCAATTGTGACACGCCAGAGCGCGGAATGTGGGATATAAATATCTCCATATAAAATGATTATGAATAACCTGAAATTAATCTCACTTTCGCCAGATGGTCAAAATATTTTAATTGAGAAAATAATTAATGATTTTTGTCCGCGATTTACATCTAATAGTCATATTATTTATGTTGGTGATACAGATGAAAAATTTGCCTATTTTGATGAATCAGCTTTATGGGAATTAGGAATTAAAATTGATACTCACGGAAAAATGCCAGATATAATTATTCATTTCCAACTTCAAAACTGGTTAGTTCTCATTGAAGCTGTAACATCACATGGTCCAATTGATGCTAAACGTAAGACTGAACTGGAAACTTTATTTAAAAACTCTCAAATACCGCTTGTAATGGTGACAGCTTTTCTTGACCGTAAAGCAATGAAGGAGTATTTACCAGAAATTTCTTGGGAAACTGATGTATGGGTAGCGGAAGATGCAACTCATTTAATTCACTTCAATGGTGAACATCTTTTACAATCTTATCAGTAATAGATAGGGCTTGCTGAAAAAAAGTAAGCCCTATTTAATCTTCTTCCACATTGACAAAAAGGGATTATTGAGAGCCTGGGTTTTAAAAGATTCTTCAAAATTATATAAATGATTATAGTTAGTATCATCTTGATCACTTACGCCATTGACTAATAAACCTAAGACATTACATTTAGAATTATTTAATATTTCTTTGGTACTCATAGCACTTTTCAAATCAAGGATACTAGGATTAGCAACTAGCAAAATACCATCTGTCATTTTGCCTAAAGTTAAAGCATCAGCCCCAATAAGTAATGGTGGAGCATCAATAATTATAAAATCATATTGAGTGGAAAATTCTTTAATTAGTGATGCCATTCGGTTAGAATCAAGTAAAGCTAAAGGATTAGGAGGTCTAACACCAGCAGTTAACAGGTCAAGATGATCCATAGGCTTACATACTGCAAGATTAAATTCAGCTTGAGAAACCAGGACTTCACTTAAACCAACTAAACTATTCACTTGCCAGAGACGATGCTGTGCAGGAATCCGCATATCTGCATCAACTAATAATACTCGATATCCTAGTTGAGCTATCACTGCTGATAAATTAGCTGCAACCGTAGATTTTCCTTCTTTTGCGACTGCGCTAGTAACAACAATAGTATTGAATAACTTATCTGAACTTAACAGTCTCAGATTAGCTTGAATCATTCTGTACATCTCACTTGATAAAGAGTAAGGTGCATCTCTAACAATAATCTCTTCTCGTTGTCCTTCTTGGTGATGATTTCGATTTCCCCCTTTTTTATTTGATAATGGAACTATTCCTAAGAAAGTATATTCAAATATATCTCTAACTTCCTTTAGTGTTTTTAAAGACCTATCTCTCATTTCAATTATTAAAATAGTAGTAGTGGCAAAAAATGCTCCTAATATTATACCTATTGCTAAAATAATTGGCTTCTTGCTTGACGTTTGTGTTCGGGGAACTTCAGCCTGACTAATAATCCTAGCGTTAGCCGTGTTTTTATTTTGTGCTACTTGTAATTCTTGAGCCTTTTTTAAAATAGTTTCATAAGTAGATTGAGCAACTTCAACTTTTCGTTCTAAATCACGTTGATTTTGTACTAACATGGGGATGATTTTAGCTCTGCGTTGATGTCCAGAAAGGGAATTATATAAAGAAGCAAGTTTTTGAGTCAAACCATTGCGTTGTATTTCTGCTTGTAGGAAACTTTGAATTAATTGTTGTTTAAGTTGTCCAATTTGTAATTGTTCTTGAGGAACTTGTGTTGCCGTGCCAAGAGTTTTTTGAATTTGAGTTTGCAAGAGATTATTTAAGTTAGCTTTTTTGGATTCAAGACTGATAATTACTGGGTTATCATCGAAATAGCGACTACTTTCAATTGCTAATTGTCGGTCTATTTCTTGCAGTTGTGTGAGAATTCCTTGGACTGCGGGTGAATTATTTAGGGAACTGATAGCGATCGCTTGCTGAGAATTTAACGCTATTTTTTGGCGTAGTGTATTAGTTTGAGCATTAACATCCTCTAACTGTGATTTAACAGTATTAATCTCAGTTTCTAAATTGCCAATAATCGTAACGACTGATTTAGTTTCTTCTGCTAAATCTATAATATTATTTTCCTGTTTAAATTTGCGTAATGTTACTTCAGTCAGACGAACGGCTGCTTGCACTTTAGGTAACTGCCTAGCCATAAATTTATAAGTTGTTTCCACTTCAGCACGATTTGTCTGAATATCATTTTCTAGATAAAGATTCATCACGGTATTAACTACTGCGGCTGCTTCTTTGGGATCAAGGCTTTGATAAGTTACTTTTAATACGTCTGTACCACCAATAATTTTCAAGGTCAGCAACTTTTGTAGATCTTCGACTTGTAAAAGTTCACCTTTTTTGGTTTTGAGTTCCAGTTTGTTTATTGCTTGCTGCAACACAGGACGGGAAGAAATTACTTCTATCTCTGTACTAATAGGATTTTGAGTGGATACCAGAGATTTTAGATCTCCTGATCCTCCCTCAGAGTTACTAGGTAAGAGATTATTACCTAAAACTTGAAAAGTGGGAAGTTTAAATAATAATTTACCTTCTGCTTCATAGGATGGCGTAAGACGGGTTGTAGCTAAAGCACTAAGAGCAACTGTAGCTACAAAAATACTAGCAGCCGGTATCCATTGCCGTTTTACCATTAATAGGTAACGCCCCAGGTCTAAATCAATATCTGCTCTAGATTCCATAGATATTTTGGACATATTTTTTTAATTTGTTAATTGAATAACTAAATTTTTGCTGTTTGAGTTGGGAAAAATAAATCAATATTAACGTTGAGGGGCGTTGTCAAAAGCACGAGCGATCGCATTCCAAGCCAGTTTACGCCGCATTTGAGTATCCAATGGGAGAGGACGAACGGGAGTGCCATCACCTCTGGGTTCAAATTCACTCAGCCAAGAATAGCGATCGCTCAATCCCCAAGTAATCACAGCAATCACAGCTTTTTCATCCAAAACGGTTGCAAGATAATCTTCATATACTCCAGCGACAATGTGATCGCGTACCTTTATATCTACAGGAAGATTTTTATCTGTTACATCCATTTCCGTAATCATAATTTTCAAGCCTAAACTGGCCACATCTTTGAGAAATTGCCGGAGTTTTTCTGGATTAAACTTATTGTTACCTCCTGGTGATAAGTGAGCTTGAATACCGAGAGCATGAATAGGAGTTCCTTGAGATTTCAAACCTGCTAACAACTTCAATACAGCATCCCTCTTAGCTTCATCCTTGGGTGTGTCGTAGTCTAAACCAAAATCGTTATAAACTAACAATGCTTGAGGGTCAACTGCCGATGTGAGACGAAAAGCTAAGTCAATGTAATTAGTACCTAAAGAATTCAACCAAGGAGTGATTCGCAAACCATCATCCCGACCATCTTCTGTTTTTATAGCTTCATTGACGACATCCCAGGAATGAATTTTGCCAGCATAACGTTTAACAAAGGTTTGAATGTGGTTTTGTAATAACTGTTCTGCATTTTCACTATTAACTGTCTCCTTAAACCATTTAGGTAAAGAACTATGCCAAACTAAAGTATGTCCACGCAACAGAAGTTGGTGAGTGGCAGAAAAATTAGCTATCCAGTCAGCAGCACTAAAATCAAACCGATCAAATCCTGGACGTAGCAGCGCATTTCCCGCAGTCCACTTAAATTCCCATTCTGGGACAAACATCCGACAATTTTCGACTATGGCAGCCATATAAGCCGGATCGGATGTCAGATATTTCTTGGTACTAGTTGTCCCATAAATCAATCCTTTCTTAGCAGCACGTTCTTTTAAAGATAATCCTTGGGAAACTGTAAAATCTCTTTGATGATGATCTAGTGCTTCGATCTTTTGATGACGATCAAAACCTCGACTTATTACTCCTGCACTGATAGCAGCTAAACTACTTAAGCCGAATAGAAAATTGCGTCTATTAGTTAATTTTAAGATTTTTCTCATTTGATGATTTATAGTTTTTCTGATTGATTGGCAATTATCCCTTCATTAATTCTTTGTTTGAATACTCGATAAAGAAATAAAGGATTACCGACAACATAACGTTCCCAAAGACGAGTAGGTTCAGTAATTAAGCGGGTTAACCATTCCAAACCATTATCCGTCAACCAACGTGGACCACGATACACGGAATCAGTATAAAAATCTAAACAAGCACCTAATGGTAAAAACACGCGAGTTTCAATTTTATTGAAGTTGTCCAAAATCCATTGTTCTTGTAATGGCATCCCGAAACCAATATATAAAACATCAGGTTTAAATTGATTAATTTTCTGAATTACTGCCTCATTTTCGCTGCCAGTTTTATCAAAATAACCGTGATGTCCTTCTATAGATAAATTAGGTGCGATCCCTTGCATCTTTTTAATTGCTTTATCCGTTACTCCAGGTTCTCCAGCCAGCAAAAATAAAGAAACATTTTGTTGCTCACAAGCAAGGGCTAAACTTTCTATATAATCGGGACAAGTCATGCGATGGATAGATTCTATCTCATATCCTAAAATTCTTGCCCCCAGAATCACACCAATGCCATCGCAAAAGACTAAATCAGCATTATTCATGAAATTTCGATACCAAGGTAATTGACAAGCAAAGTTCATCCCTCGGACATTTACGTGTCCTATAATTGTTTTTTTATCAATCTTGCCAACTTGTACGATGTAGTTAATTAAATCTTGTACTGTTAATTTATGAAACCTTGTATTTAAGACATTGATTTCGGGAAAATTTTGGATTGTCATAGAATTTGCAGAAATAAAATAGAAATACTTTACGCTTAATTGAGTTTATTAACTCAATGTTAATTGATAAATTTCTGATAAAGAAACAAGATAATTTTTGACATCAAAAGACTTAACGCTATCTCTAGCATTTTGCCCTAATCTTTGTTTTAACTCTTGATCAGAAATTAAAGACTGCATTGCTGTTGATAATTTTTGCATATCCCCAGGTGGTACGAGCAAGCCATTTTGATTATTAATTACTAATTCTGGTATACCTCCAACTGGTGTAGTAATCACAGACAATTCCCAACTCATAGCTTCCAGGAGTGCCATAGGTAAACCTTCGTTATAGGAAGGCAATACAAAAACATCTGCTTTTGCCAAAAGTTCATCCCGTTGTTTTTCATTTACCCAATCCAAAATAGTAATGTATTCACTTAAATTTAGTTTTGCAATTATATCTTTAGCTTTTTCTCCTTCTCCATCTCCTGCTATAATCAATTCTGCATTTCGTTTTTGTTCTAAAGGAAGATTAGCGAAAGCCGTAATTAAATCAAATGCTCCTTTGCGTTCTCCAATCCTACCCAGGAATAAAAAATTAACTTTTTGAGAGTTTATGCGTTGGGGAACTTCTACCGGGAATTTGACTGGATTCGGTAAAACAATAACTTGCTCTGGTTGCAAACCGAGATTTTCTATATAGAATTTTTTCCAACTATCTGATAAAACTATAAACCGAGTGGATTTGCAAAATATCCAACTTAATCCCAATTGGATAATTTGTGGCAAGTTGGCGTAAAAAACATGAAAATCAGCACTATGAGTATGAAGAATTACTGGTTTACGTAGTAGCCAAGCAATCATAGTAGTCAATGCTTGACGAAAAGCACTACCTCGCTCAGAAACATGGATATGAACAAGATCAATTTTTTGATTTAAGAGTTGCCAAGATAATAATATTAAAGCTTTGACAAAGACTAATACTTTACGTGTTGCCGATCCTTTTGGCAACGTGGGTATATGGATAATTGTCATTTCGGCAGGAGCTTGTTTGATGATCAGTTTTTCCACTGAAACTATTCCACCTTGCCTATCTAAACTTTCCCCTAACATGATAATTCGCATTTTATTCATAGTTATTGATATTGATTTTATAGACAATTATTAATCAATTGATTGATAATTTAAGCGATGATTTTTAACTGGATCATCCAATTTTTGTGCTATGGAAAGGGATGTACTAACATAAAGTATCCAGGTCAGACTGTTGGAAAAAAATAAGTTAGTTTCAGTCAGGTTACTGATCACTAAAAAAGCTATATGTACAATCGGATATATGTCAGCATATGTTTTGCTGATACGCACCCAATATAATCCTTGGACAATACTGCGCCAAAATCCTAAGAAAAATAGCCCTAATCCTAAAAGACCTAAATCCAACCAAAGAGCCAGAAAGCCATTATGAGGGTGGGTTGGTGTCCATCCAGAACCACGCCAAATGTAGGCAGCTTCACCATCCCATCCTCTCCAAAATCCACCATAACCATAACCGAGCCAAGGGTGTTTCCAAATCATTTCCATCACTAATGGCCACAATTCTGTCCGACCAGTCAGGGTGGCATCTTTACCAATTGATGCGAAAAGAATATCGGCATTATTGATAAACCCAAAATAGCATAATTCACATATAGTTATGATCATAGTTAGCGCTGGTAGCATGACTAGATATGGCAGACGCACAGTTTGAAAAAGAAAAAATGTGAAGATGATTATGGCTATATTGAGCAGAGATGAACTTGACGCGGACAGCAACATCAGCAGGACTGATAAGGCCAACCCTACCCACATCAGTAACCTGTACTTTTTACTTTCATAACCCAGGATTAAAAAAAGTAAGACACTGTAAACCATCCTCGCTCCTAGACCATTTTTGTGTAGAAATACTCCTCGCCACTTTCCTTGATGAATACCGCCCATGATCCCATATTTTGGTAATGCTATGGCAAAAATAAAACTCAATACTACGATAATCCCAAATGTCCAACCCAATAATTCTAATTGCTGCTTTAAGGTGTAACGGGATGCTAAATAAAGCCCAAATAAGCTAGAACCGATCATAGTAATACTATCTTTTAATGTTGTCTCTGGATCAAATGACCAAAGAAGAGAAACAGTAGAAAGCAGAATTAACGCAAAAATCCAACGATCTAGACTCAAAAAATAAAGAGTCTTTTGCCAACGTAATGCCAAGAGGAAGATGGTAACTATATAAATTAAGAAATACATAATTCGGATTAAAGAGCTATCAAATTCAACAAACGCATTTTCTTGCATTCCTCCGGACAGGATCAGCGTTAAAATCCCCCCTGAATAAATTATTAATGCTGCTACGGTAAATACCTGTTCACTAAAAATTAGTACCTTGTTCATAACTAAATTTTATCCAATTAGATATTACTTATTTATGGTTTTATAATATACTTGTAGGGTTTGATCGGCAATATTCGACCAGTTTAAATCCTGTTGGCACCGCTCTAAAGCCGCCTTTTGCATCTGCTGTTGTAAATTGCGATCGCTCAACACAGAAATAATGGCATCAGCTAAAGCCTGGATATTCCGTGGTGGTACTAACAATCCATCTTTTTGATGTCTAACCATCTCACTTAATCCTCCCACATCAGCAGCAATCACTGGTGTTCCCATGCCGTAAGATAAAGTGACTACACCACTTTGGGATGCTTCAATATAGGGTAAAACCGAAATTGTGCTCCGTTGAAATAGTTGTGTTACCTGTTCTATAGGAATAAAATCATTTAATAATTCAATTTGGTTACTGTCATAACCATTGGGGAAATATTCTTGAATATTTTCCCCTTTACCAGCAATAATTAACTTAACTTCAGGAATTTTAGCTGCAATTAATGGCATTGCTTCTAGGAGATATTTCAACCCTTTGTAAGGCCAAATGCGACCAAAAAATAGTAATGTATATGGCTCACGTTCTTGAAGCTTTTGATGACTGCGACGCTGATATAAACTACCAAGTTCTCCATGAGGTAAAACACTGACTTGATCTTGAGAAATTTGGAATTGTTGATGCAGAATATCTTTTAATTGCTGAGTATGTACAATTAATTGTTGGGAACGATAAAAAGCAATCCGCCTAGTATATTCTGAACCAAAGACACTTTGGCGATCGCCTGGATGCCGAAATACATCATGAATGGTTGTCACCAATGGTGGCATTTTGTTGAAAAATAATGTCAAATCATACCAAGGATCATTTGTTTCTTGAACGTGGAGAACATCTGGCTGCACTTCTTTGATGATCCGCATCATTGCAGCCATAGATGAAAGATTACCTAGCTCTCTAATTCTTGGTTTAGGAAAGCTCATCACTCGGATATTAGGATCAAGAGCATCGCGGCAGGCAACAGAGATTTTTTCCGGGTGAATCAGGGTTAAATCAACATATTTAACCAGAGCATTGGCTAATTCAATGGTGTAGTCTTCAAAGCAAAAATGTAGCAAGGCGATTTTGAGCATAAACTATTTTCAATCATTATTTATGAAGGTTTTTTAAATTGAAGTAGATATGGTTTAAGTATTTCTAAATATAATCTATAAAAGGCATTATTGAAAATATTTCTGTCTACCCGCTTGATCATTTGTTTATAACGAAATTGATTACTAATTAACTTAATGCTATCCACTAAATCAAAACGGTTTTGTTTTTCCAGTAATTCGCTTAAATCTAGATAGTAACCCACATTCCGCACCCCAACTGTCACAGAGGGAAATTACTGATAAAAAACAGCTAAGGAAGAATAAAAACAGACATC
>JAKOGY010000146.1 GCA_028658405.1 Dolichospermum sp. ST_sed8
GTAACGCACCATTTCAGGTTAAGTCAGAATTGCAGGTTATTAAATTTGCGTTCCTTAGCATCAAAATAATATCACTATCAGAGGTTTCCTGATCTATTCATTTAACCTCTGAATCTACATATATACAGTAAATAGCAGAGATTATTTTGATAATATTGTGAGGTTTTTCATGATTCCAACTTCTATTAAAGAAGATAAATTAATTGATACAAAACAAGCGATACAACCTAAAAATACAACCGTAAAAATTAAATGACTAGAGAATAAATATTAAAACCCATCGTCAATTACAAAAATATAGGGAATCCGGTATGAAAATTGCTCTTGTCCATGATTATTTAACCCAACGCGGTGGAGCAGAGCGCGTATTTGAATTACTGTGCAAACGCTATCCCGAAGCTGATATTTTCACCTCATTATATGATGCACAGAAAAGTATTGATTTAGGTGAACGAATTATTAATACCACATTTTTACAAAAAATTCCTGGTGCAACCAAATATTTTCGGATGTTAGCTCCCCTATATTTTCCTGCCTTTCGTTCCTTGGATCTCCAAGATTATGATCTAATTATTAGCAGTAGCACCAGTTTTGCTAAAGCAGTACGGAAAAAAACCACAGCCAGACATATTTGTTTTTGTCATAATGTTACCCGCTTTTTGTGGGACACAGAAACATATTTACGGGAATACGGAGACTATAGATACTTTGCTCCTCTCATCGAAAAAATCTTTCAAATGATGAGAAATCTAGACCTGGAATATGCTCAAGAACCCGATCTCTATATTGCTAACTCTAGTATTGTTGCCCAGAGAATTCAAAAAATTTACAAGAAACAAGCCATTGCTATTAACTATCCAATTGATACTAGCAACTTTGTTTTTTCCGACACCAAAGAAGAATATTACTTGGCATCGGCGCGGATGATAAGTTATAAACGTCTTGATATAATAGTCGAAGCTTTTAATTGGTTAGGCTGGAACTTATTAATATCAGGTGATGGACCAGAAGAAGAAAGACTAAAAGCCCAGGCATTACCCAACATCCAATTTCTAGGTCATGTTAGTGATAGAGAACGTAAAGACTTATTTTCTAAAGCCAAATCAATTATTGTTGCGGCTTTAGAAGATTATGGATTAGTTCCAGTTGAGGCAAACGCTAGTGGTACACCAGTTATTGCTTATGGAGCAGGTGGAGTATTAGATACTCAAATACCAGGTAAAACTGGTGTGTTCTTCAAAAGACAAACACCATGCTCTTTACAAGCAGCTTTACTAGAGGCTGGAGGAATATCTTGGGATTACGAAACTATCCGCAATCATGCTGTTAGCAATTTCTCAGAACAGACATTCTTTAGTAAAGTTGAGCAAGTTATTGGTAAAACCAGTGCAGCATAGTAAAAATAACTAATCATTAAAAATTTCCAGAAAGCTTATGTAATTTGCTTTTTTAATTTTTAATTCTGCCCTGTGGCGTTAAAAGTGTGCATCGCTAAATGATTTAATTTTTAAGTGTTTGCGTAGTGTATCGCAGATAAGGATAATAAAAGTGGTTCAAACTAGTCTAAATCCCAATATAAATCCAGCGTCAGAAACAGAACCAGGTTATGGACAAATGTTTGCAGTAATTCTGCGAAGATTTCCCTGGTTATTATTAGTATTGCTGAGTTCTACGGCTATTGCTGGCATCATTACCTTAAAAACACCATCCAGTTTTAAAAGTAGTATGCAATTGTTAGTAGAAGCTAACTATCAAGGAAAGAAAGACACTGGTAACACTGAAAGTCAATTTACTGATGCTAACATAGAGGTAGATACAGCTACTCAATTGAACTTGATGCAAAGTTCTGGACTTATTAAAAAAGCAGTTGATAAACTCAAAGCTGAATATCCAGACTTAACTGTCATGGATTTAAAAAGATCCTTAGTCTTAACTCAAATTAAGACTCCACAGGATAATATTGTCACTAAAATATTTCAGGTTGATTATACCGATAACGATCCAGAAAAAACCCAAAAAGTTCTCAAAACCATTCAGCAAGTTTATTTAGAATACAACAAACAACAGCAAGACTCACGCTTGCAAAAAGGGTTACAAGTAATCAGAGATCAATTAAGAAAAGCTACTGATGAAGTAACTGCTTCTGAAGCAAATCTCCAACGGTTTCGCAGAAGTCAAAATTTAATTGATCCAGATGCTCAGGCTAAAACTGTAGAGACAACTTTAAATACTGTCCAACAGGAACGACAAACAACGCGTTCCCAGTATGAAGAAGCTTTAGCAAAGCAAAAATCTTTGCAAACACAACTTAACCGTTCTCCACAAAATGCCTTAGTTTCTTCTCGTCTGAGTCAGTCTACCCGTTACCAAGGCTTACTCAACGAAATCCAAAAAACAGAACTGGCTTTAGCACAAGAACGCTTACGTTTCACTGATGATACTCCCAGCGTTCAAAAATTAAACGAACAACTCCAAAGTCAAAAACAACTTTTACAAAAAGAAGTCAGCAGAACATTAGGAGAAAGGACTAATCCTGCCTTTAGATCTGGAGACAATCTTTTAGAACAAGGACAACTGGGGCAAATTGATCTTAATCTCACAGGTCAATTAGTAGACACACAAACTACCATAGTTGCATTGACTGCCCGCGATCAAACTTTAGCAACAAAAGAGAAAGAATTACAAGCAGACCTCAAGCGTTTTCCTTCTCTATTGGCTTATTACAATCGCATCCTTCCTCAACTACAATTTAGTAGAGAAAGATTAGAACAATTATTAAGATCTGAACAAAAATTACGCCAGGAACTTTCTAAAGGTGGCTTTAATTGGGAAGTAGTAGAAGAACCTCAAGAAGGCTCTCAAACTGGTCCTAACATGAGACAAAACCTATTATTAGGAGGAGTAATTGGTTTAATGTTAGGAGGAATTGCTGCCTTTATTCGTGAAGCATCTGATGACGCTGTACATACTACGGCGGAATTAGAAAAACAGGCTGCCCTCCCATTATTAGGAACAACTCCTAAACTGCCTCCTGCTAAACCCAGAGAATCAATGATCAAATTGCCATTTGGCAAACCAGAAGTTCTTGCACCTTGGACAATTCAAGTATTACAATCTTCTCCTCGTTGGGAATCACTTGATCTCATTTACAAAAATATTGAACTGCTGAATAATGTCTCTGATTTAAGATCATTAATGGTGACATCAGCATTACCAGATGATGGTAAATCAGCTTTGGCATTAGGTCTAGCAATGAGTGCGGCTCGCTTACATAAAAAGGTCTTACTAATTGATGCCAATTTACGTGATCCTAGTCTGCACAAACAGTTAAATCTTCCTAATGATCAGGGACTTTCAAGTTTATTAGAAAGTGAAATTAATCTACCTAATCACATTAGTGTTCCTTACTCTGGATCATCTTACATTGATATTTTAACAGCCGGACCAATACCGAGTGATCCTGCCCATCTTTTGAGTTCTCCCCGCATGATCCAATTGATGGCTGCATTTGAAAAAAATTATGATTTGGTCATCATAGATGCTCCCTCAGTTCTTGGTTTGGTGGATGCTATGCTCACAGCATCATCTTGTCGAAGTGTAGTAATGATGGCAAGTATGGGTAAGGTGACACGCGCCCAACTTAATCAAGCTACAGGGATGTTAAGTAGGTTAAATTTAATTGGGGTTGTCGCTAATGGCGTATCTTCATCTGATAGCACCTATGTACCTTATGTAAAGCCAAAACAATTAATTTTACAACCAGCAATGGAAGAATAAATTAGAATATTTGATCACTATTCGACCAAATACAATAGATTTACCCCTGCACTTCACAGGGGTTTTTGCATTGACTAATTTAACATAAATTATCTATAGAAATCATAAATGATATTTGAAAAATTTTAAGTAATGTAGGGTGGGCATTGCCCACCAATAGTATATTTCAAAAATCAAACATTAGTCCTATATAACATACACTACTTGTCGGTTAAGCCAAAAACATTAAACCCGGTAGGTTGGGTTGATGTTAGGAAACCCAACATTTAGAGACTTGCAAATAAAAAAATATCCCAGAATTTCTTGTGGTGCAATCAGAACAGCCTGGTAATAATATCAGGAGGCACAAGATGCCCATTCCACAATATTGGATAATTTATTTTTTGGAGTTCTCTTATAGACTTTTGTTGGGTTGCGCTGTCGCTTAACCCAAGCTACAAAAACTCATTATAGTGGATTACGGCTGGAGAATATTCGTTATGCAAAATATTTTTTTAGATTGATTAATTCACTCTAGAATTATTTTTTGTTTACTTGATCAACAACCTATAATATGTTTTATAAGCACAAAATCCTGGTTAATTTTATTTAGTTACTATTAATTCATTTCACCATATCTTAATATTATGTGGAAAAAAGTAATCTTTATTTAAAGAGTGAATAAAGAAGTTGTTTATTGATGATTTATTTATCAAGAGTCTTATATTCTAGAGATTGAAACACATACTCAAACTCTCAAAAATAAGAGCCAAGTAATTTTATCAGAGTTATAAAAATTAAATATCTTCCCTGGGTATGACTACTCTTTGAAAGAAATACCAAGTGTACCTAATTCCCAATTATCATAGTTAATTATTGCTATGTATTTTGATATACACAAATCTAACAAGGAGGAAAGCTGGTTAGTAATAAAAGTTAAATCTACTTGTTTCTATTGCATTTTTCGACGATTGAGAAAATCTTTTACTAGTTTATCACTTTCAATATATGCCCATCTCAGTCATTTCCAGTCTAAATAAGCCATCTGAAAATATTAGCTTCCTATCATGCAGTTTACAATGGCGTAGGGGAAAGTTATTGGTGAAAACTTTGGGGAAATTGCCACAGATTCATTTAGCTGCACTAGAAAATGAAGAATCGTTAATAGAGTGCTTAAAACATTCTCCAGTTAGTTTAGTCAGCATAGATCCCAAAATCGGTGATTCTTTATTAAAAGTTTGGGCAAATGCTTGTCAAAAAGCTAATAAGCCCATATTTATGAACATTTCTAGTCATCAAAAATTGCCGAAAAAAGAGAATCAAATTTTTAGAACTTTACAAATAATAATTGATTGGACTTGGGCTTTACTTTTACTACTATTTATGAGTCCAGTTATTCTCGGAGGATTGATAACCATGCAGATATATTCCCCAAAATTACTGTTTGATTATGAGTGGTACATGGAAGAACATGGGCAACTTTTTCGGGCTATTAAGTTTAGCTCAAAGGCTAAAGAGGAAATGACAAAATTTAGTATTATTTTAGGTACATTCTTTCTGAATAATTTATCTAATGGATTGAATCTATTTCAAGGAAAATTTTGCCTACTTAACAATCGTTGTTTATCTTTAGAGGATGCAGTTAGATCAAGCTTAGAAGAACAGGATAAAAAGTTAGATCAACAACATAAATTTAGTAGTAAATGGCAAATAGATACCAAGGACAAACTGCCTATAGTTTAGGATAAATATAGGATTCCTCTTTGATTTTTGAAGATATACGTAGGGTGGGCATTGCCCACCGTGAGATCAAAAATCAAATATTATTCCTATATATTAATACTAAGCCTGCAAACATTTTTACCCAAGTGATGATTATTTCCTGTTCTCATCTTGATAACCATGAATTATGTACCTAATTAAAAAGTAAGAAACACCATGCAGACAGCGATTTGTACAGTATTTGAAAAAGACTATCATTATGGTGTTGGGGCTTTAGTAAATTCCTTATATCACCACGGGTTTCGAGGCATATTTTGGGCTGGTTATCGGGGAGATGTGCCACCTTGGGCTAAATCTTTGAAAACAGAAAATGGTTATCAAGAGTTTTCTGTAGGTGAAGATTGTGCAATCCGGTTTGTCAAACTAACAACTCCAAAACATTTAGGTTTTTATAAACCTGATTTTATGTCCCAATTATGGGAAAATTATTGCCCAGATATTGATGCCTTATTTTACTTTGATCCTGATATTGTCAATAAATGTGAGTGGGATTTTTATGAAAATTGGGTAAGTCGGGGAATTGCTCTTTGCGGTGATTCTTGGTATCTTGTTCCGGCCAATCATCCTCGACGATTAGCATGGAAAGAATTTGCTGAAAATAATGGTTTTGCCTGTGAACGGGAATTAGATTATCACTACAATAGTGGCTTTATTGGTGTCCACAAAAATCACAAATCTATCTTAAAAGTTTGGCAGAAATTAGAAGAAATAGCTGAAATATCAGGATATGCCAATTTACAGGATCTTTATAACAATAATACCTTTCATCACTACCCATATCTTTATGGAGATCAAACTTATTTAAACTTAGCATTGATGCTGACTAATTATCCTTTAAGTACCGTTGGCCCTGACGGTATGGATTTTATTCCTGGTGGAACTATCATGTCTCATGCTACAGTCCCAAATGTTAAACCTTGGCGGAAGAAAATAATTATTAGTGCTTTAGAAGGGAGCGCTCCAACTATCACCGATAAATTGTATTGGCGACATAGCCAAACACCTATTCAACTGTATTCAATAGCCAAAATACTATGGCAAAAATTTGAAATTCTCTGTGGTTCTGCTCTTGGTCGTTTTATTCGTCGTGCTTCTATGTAAATATATTTATTTGCTTTTGATTGATGCTTCTGTACTTAATTATCAAAATTATCGGCCAAAATTTTTATGGATTTTACATTGCTACCCTCAACTGTGAAAATATTGCAATCTACAAGTTTGTGGCAAAATAATCGGTTAATTTTACGAGAATTTAAACACTTTCGACTTGTGGCAATTTTAGCTTTAGTGTTTTCAGTTTTAGCTGCAAGTTTTGAAGGGTTTGGTTTAGGATTTTTGCTGGTGTTCCTCCAAAGCTTAACTACTCCTGGTGCTGAACCAGTGAAAACAGGAATTGAGTGGTTTGATATTTTAATTTTAGGCATTAATGGTTCAGCAATGGAGCGATTATATCGCATATCAGCTTTAATTGTAATCACAACCTGTATGCGGGCTTCGTTCAATTATATAGGACAGATTTGCATCCAGTTTAGTGAAGTAAGTTTAGTAGATAATCTCCGTAAACGAATTTTTCAACAGTTAGAGGCGCAAACTCTCAGTTATTTTAGTCATAAAAAATCTGGAGAATTAGTTAATACACTCACCAGTGAAATGGAGAGAATTAGACAAATTTTTGGTGGACTAGCTTTTTTAATTACTAGAAGCTTTACACTAATTGTCTATTCTGTTTCTTTGTTTATTCTTTCATGGGAACTTACTATAGTTTCTATTTTGCTATTTAGTCTTTTAGCTGTAGCATTATCCACACTCAATAAACAAATTAGAGAACGGAGTTTTGCTATTACTTCCGCTAATGATAATTTTACTGCTAGGGTGCTAGAGTTGATCGAAGGTATTCGCACAATCCATGCTTTTTCTACTCAAGAATTTGAGCAAAAACGCTATTATCAAGCTAGTGAAAAAATAGTTACTACTTGGAAAAATGTTTATTGGATTTCTTTGCTAGTTAAGCCTCTAGCTGAGAGTATATCTACTGTAATTCTTGTCAGTATGATTATTGTGGCTCTAGTCACAGGTTTAATGAAAGTTTCGGCTTTATTAACTTTCTTTTTTGTGCTGTTTAGAATCATCCCCATGACTCAAGATTTAAATGGAGTCGTAGCTTTTTTAAGTACCCAAGCGGGAGCAGTAGAAAATATCAAGGATTTATTAAAAACTGATGATAAAATCTACTTTCAAAATGGCGCACTCAGATTTCCTGGCTTCACAAGATCAATTGATTTAGTATCTGTAGATTTTGATTATAGTCTTGAACAACGCATTTTACATAATATTACTCTCTCAATTAAACAAGGTGAAATGACAGCTTTAGTGGGTTCATCTGGGGCTGGTAAAACTACACTTGCAGATTTAATTCCTCGCTTCCATGATGCTACTGAAGGCTATATTTATATAGATGAAGTTGATATTCGCAAATTTGAAATAAACTCTCTTCGCTCTAAGATAGCTGTTGTTAGTCAGAATACATTTATTTTTAATACTTCTGTTTGGAATAATATTGCTTACGGTACACCAACAGCCACAGAAGCAGAAATTCAAGAAGCTGCGCGACAAGCAAATGCTCTAGAATTTATTCTAGAAATGCCTGAAGGTTTTGATACACAATTAGGAGATAGAGGAGTCAGACTATCAGGGGGACAAAGACAAAGAATTGCTATTGCTCGGGCATTGCTGAAAAATCCAGAAATTCTGATTTTAGATGAAGCTACAAGTGCTTTAGATTCGATGTCTGAACGGTTAATTCAAGACTCATTAGAAAAGCTCTCTGTTGGCCGCACAGTAATTGCTATTGCTCACCGTCTTTCTACTATTGCTAAAGCGGATAAAGTTGTAGTTATTGAACAAGGCAGGATTGTAGAACAGGGGGCATATCAAGAGCTACTTCAACAACGTGGTAAGTTCTGGCAATATTATCAAATTCAAAATGAAGTGAGATAAATGTCATTAGTCAGTGGTCAGTGGTCAGTGGTCAGTGGTCAGTGGTCGTTTGTCATTAGTCAATAATTCAATCAACATTTAATTAACTGTAAAACAAACATTCCCAATAGTTTATTTTCTTATCCTACAATCAATGTTAAATATTAACTCCTCTGAACCTTTAGTAAGTGTGATTATCCCTACCTATAATCGCCCAGAATACCTCAAACAAGCAATTACTAGCGCAATTCAACAAACTTATCAAAATTTAGAAATTATTGTTTCTGATAATTGCAGTTTGGAAAATCCTCAAGCCCTAGTGGAATCATTTCAAGACTCACGCATCAAATTTTTCCGACATGAACAAAATATTGGAATGTTGGGTAATCAGTTTCATGGTTTTAAAATTGCTACAGGTAAATATGTAGCTAGTCTCCATGATGATGATATGTGGAATGAGGATTTTTTATCTAAACTTGTACCCAATTTAGAGGCAAATCCTCATTTAATTCTGGCATTTTGTGACCAATATATTATAGACGGTGATAGTAAAATTAATGTTGCTGCTACTGAAAACAATACCCGCAGTTATAAACGAGATCAAATTACTCCCGGAATTCATGAAAATTTTACCCAAATTGGCTTAATTGATAAAAGTATTCCCACTGCGGCTGCTTGTGTAATTAGAAATGGTATCTTAAATTGGGATAGTATTCCTTTAGAAGTTGACGGAATGTGGGATTTATATTTAACTTATCTTTGTTGTATTTCTGGCTATGGAGTTTATTATGTTCCTGAAAAATTAACCAAATATCGAGAGCATGAACAAACTGATACTATGCTCAGTGGTAGTCGCAATATTCAAGCAAAAATCCGTAAAGGTAAAAGTGAACTATTCTGTTATCAAACTTTTATGGAAGATCAACGGTTACAGAAATTTCAATCCTACTTTAAAAGCAAATGGTTAGAAGCTAATACAACTTTAGGAATTGGCTTATTACGAGATCAAAAAATTATGGATGCTCGTGGTTATTTTTGGCAGACGTTAAGTGAACAAAAATTCAATCTGCGAACTTTAGTAGCTTTAATTATTAGTTTTATTCCCACAAATTTAACAAGTAAAATCTGGAAAATTTCCTAATTTAATCAATCAAGAGAGGTTATGAGTGAAAATTTGTATTGTTACCCACAAAATTAGAAAAGGTGATGGTCAAGGCAGAGTTAATTATGAAGTGGCTCAAGAAGCAATTCGTCGTGGTCATAACCTCACATTATTAGCTAGTGAAATTGCTCCAGAATTAGCCAAAAATAGTGCTGTTAATTGTATTTATCTCCCAGTAGAAAAGTATCCTACGGAATTTATTCGCAATTTTATGTTTGCGAAAAAAAGCGGAGATTGGTTGCGGAAAAATCGGGCTAATTTGGATTTAATTAAAGTCAATGGCGCGATTACTATGGGTGCGACTGATGTAAATGCAGTCCATTTTGTGCATGATTCTTGGTTGAAATCTTCTGTACATATTTCCCGGACTCGTAAAGATTTATATGGTTTTTATCAATGGTTATTTACAGCGGCTAATGCTTATTGGGAAAAACAAGCTTTCCGCCAATCTAAAATTATTATTGCTGTCTCAAAAAAAGTTGCCCAAGAATTAGTAGATATAGGTGTACCTCTTTCGCAAATTCGGGTAATTGTCAATGGTGTAGACTTACAAGAATTTGCTCCTGGTGTCAGTTCTCGGACTTCATTAGGATTGCCGGAAAATGTAACTTTGGCATTATTTGCGGGTGATATTCGGATTTCTCGGAAGAACCTAGATACTGTACTTCATGGGTTGGTAAAAGTTCCTGAATTACATTTAGCAGTTGTCGGTGGTACTCAAGATAGCCCTTATCCAGCAATGGCCAAGGCATTAAATATTAGTGAAAGAGTGCATTTTTTAGGTTATCGCCATGATATGCCACAAATTCAACGGGCATCAGATTTATTTGTGTTTCCTTCCCGTTATGAACCTTTTGGACTTGTAGTGATTGAGGCTATGGCTTCAGGTTTGCCAGTAATTACGGCTACTACCACTGGTGCGGCTGACTTACTTAATCCTGATTGTGGCATTGTTTTAGATGACTGCAACGATGTTAACGCTTTAGCTCATGCTCTTGGTTTATTAAATAGCGATCGCTCGCTGCGGCAAGAAATGGGTAAAGTCGCCCGTACCATTGCCGAACAGTATAGCTGGTCAACAATGGCACAAACCTATTTAAATATATTTGAGGAGTTAATTACCAATGAGAAACACAGTTCTCATCCCCACCTATCGCCGTCCTCAAGACCTAGCCCGCTGTCTGAAAGCACTGCAACAGCAAACTAAATCAGTTGATCAGGCGATCATTGTTGTCAGAGATACAGACACAGCCACCCAGCAATTTCTGAATCAATTCCTCTCTCATATCCTCCCCTTACAAATTGTTACTGTTACCCAGCCGGGAGTAGTCGCCGCCCTCAACGCCGGACTAACCCAAGTACAGGGAGACATTGTTTCCATCACCGATGATGATGCTGCCCCCCACCCTGATTGGTTAGCTAAAATTAATACTCACTTCAGCGTTAATCGGGCTATTGGTGGTGTTGGTGGCCGTGATTGGGTTTATCAAGGAGACAAATTAGAAAATGGTTCTCGTCCCATAGTTGGTAAATTGCAATGGTGCGGACGCGTCATTGGCAACCATCATTTAGGGGTAGGTGTACCCCGTGAGGTTGATGTCCTTAAAGGTGTAAACATGAGCTTTCGTACCCAAGCTATTGGCAAACTACGCTTTGATGACAGAATGCAAGGCACAGGCGCACAAGTTCATTTTGAAATGTCTTTTACCCTTACCCTAAAACGCGCTGGCTGGACAATGATTTACGATCCTAGCATTGCTGTAGATCACTATCCAGCCCAACGTTTTGATGAAGATCAACGTCATAACTTCAACGACACGGCATTAATTAACCTAGTCCATAACGAAACCTTAGTTTTATTAGAACACCTTTCTCCCCTGCGTCAGGCTGTGTTTTTATCTTGGTCAGTCTTAATCGGCACAAGGGAAAGTTTAGGAATATGTCAATGGCTGCGACTATTTCCCCAACAAAGACAACTTGCTAGTAAAAAATTGCACGCATCCTTACAAGGAAGATGGTTGGGATATCAACAATATAGAAAGATGGAAAAATCCCATCTTAGTTATTAATTAAGATTTACAAATACCAAAATTTTTAAACAACATTGAGATCAAAATGATTTCTAAACCAATACTTTTTCATACTGTTTTAAAAGAACAATTTTCTCCTCAAGATCGATCTGCCCAAAGTTGGATCATCATCCTTGGTTTTATCTTTCTCACAACAGCTTGCTACTTTACCACTACAGGCAGTTTACGCCTCGTTTTTCCCGCTACAGCCTTTATAGTAGCCCTGTTTTTATACTTACGGCATCCCATTCATTATATCGGCTTCACCTGGTGGATATGGTTTCTCACCCCCTTAATCACTCGTTTAGTTGACTATAAGGTTGGTTGGGACCCTACCCGACAAATGTTAATTGCACCTTACTTGGTAGTATTTATAACTGTATTTACCTTCTTAAAACATCTACCTAGCACTGTTCGTCAAGGGGGATTGCCATTTCTTTTAGGTTTTATAGGAGTTTGCTATGGATGTTTAGTGGGTTTAATTTACAATCAACCACTTCCTGTAGTGCGGAGTTTTTTAGATTGGCTAAGTCCGATAATTTTTGCTTTTCACCTATTTTCTAATTGGCGAGATTATCCCAGTTATCGCCAGCATCTGCAACGCATATTTATTTGGTGTGTACTCATCCTGGGAGCTTACGGTGTTTATCAATTTGTTGTCGCTCCTGAATGGGATAGATATTGGCTTTTAGAATCTAAAATGTTTACCAGTGCTGGACACCCTATCCCTTTTGGAATGCGTGTTTGGAGTACATTACACTCACCCGGTCCATTTGGTACTGTAATGATGACTGGGTTACTATTATTATTTACTAGTTCTGGCCCGTTAATTTTTCCGGCTTCTGCTGTGGGTTATTTATCATTTTTACTTTCCCAAGTGCGGACAAGTTGGGGCGGCTGGTTGTTAGGCATAATTCTGATTTTTGGTTCAGTAAAACCCCAGATTCAAATGCGCTTAGTTACTATAATTTTGGTGATGACAATGTGTATTGTCCCCTTGGTAACTATAGAACCTCTTTCTAAAGTTATTACCTCTCGATTTGAAAGTTTTTCTAATCTAGAACAAGATGGTAGTTTTAGGGATAGATCAGCAACTTATGACAGAAATTTGAGTTTAGCTCTTTCTAATGTTGTCGGTAATGGCTTTGGAAATATTTGGAAGGTGAATGAAAAAACTGGACAAATAGAGGTAATTGTCATTGATAGCGGCATTTTAGATATGTTTTTTACCTTGGGTTGGATTGGTGCTATACCCTATATTAGTGGGTTAGTATTGATGCTTATTATGGTTAGTAATTATACAGAAGGTCGTTTTGATAGTTTTCTCAGTGCTGCCCGCGCTATTGGTATCAGTTCTTGCGCTCAGTTAATCATCTATAGCGGGATGCTGAGTATTGCAGGAATGATTATGTGGGGATTTTTGGCTATGGCTATGGCAGGACATAAATACTACAGCAGACCACAGGTATAGTATTTGACTTATTGATTAAACTGTAAGATCCCTGACTTCAATAAGATGTCGGGGATCTGCGTTTGGGAATTTCCATAAATTCAATGAAAGTGCTATGGACTGATAGAATGTGTTCACTTCCATAACTAATTTACAAAAGAAGGGAACTCTTAACTGGAAATAAGAAACACTCATTTGCACCAGTTTAGAGCTTCTGTCAAAAAAAAGATGTTTCTACAAGATGCGTAGCCCGAAAAAAACAGTGTCATTATTTCAATCTCATGTTTTTAAAC